>SKKM01000133.1 GCA_007121485.1 Wenzhouxiangella sp.
CCGTCCCAGCGCGCGCGCTCAGGGTCGCTCTCGCGCAGGAACATCAACTGCTCGCCGGACTCGCGCCCCGGGATGATGACCAGCACGGCGTCCGGTTCATCGAAGCCGGTCAGGTACCAGAAGTCGCTGTCCTGGCGGAACGGGTAGTGACTGTCGCCGTTGCGCAGTGACTCGCGGCCGCTGGCCATGATGATCATCGAGCCTGGGCCGGTTTCGGCCAGCAGCCGTGCTCGCCGGCGGGAAAATTCGTCTTGCTTGATCATGCGTGTGGGGTCACCGTTGTCTTTACGCCCGGGTCAGGTTGTCTTCCCGCAGCAGCAACACCGCAATGCGGACGAACTCGACCAGCTCGGCATAAGCGCCTTCTTCGGCTTCCTGGTCGGCCTCACTATCGGTGGCTGCGCGCGCAATCTGCTCCAGCATTTGCAGCGCTTCGCGCGCCTCCGAGCCGGAGATGCTCGGCTGCCCGGCGCCGAAGCCGGTCAGGAAACCGGAACACCAGTGGGCCAGGCACTGGGTGCGCTCCTGCAGACTGCGATCTTCCGAGGGCAGCAGCGGCTGGAAGCGAAGATCACTGGAGGCCAGTTCCTCGCGCAGGCCCTGCAGGGCCGATCCCAACTGGTCCATGATCTGTTCCGAACTCCAGTCGCCGACCTGCAGCGCGGCCAGGTGACGGGCCAGCTCCTCGGGTGGCTGGTCCGGTTTGGCGCACAGCAGTCCGATCACCACGGCGTGGGTTTCCGCGACCTGGTCGGGTTTGGGCTCGGCCGCAAGCGCCAGAATCCAGGCCAGTCTTGATTCTTGCTGGTTGCTCATGATGGGCGAATTTTAGCACCCGGGCCGGCGTGAACCGTTCAGGCATGAGCGGTTCGTCGAATAGCGCTTGTCCCGAGCCCACTTTAAGACCTATCATTAAGCGACTGTAAGCAAAAGAAACCTCAAGAAGGGGACCCACGCGTGACTCCATTGCAGCAGACCATCGGAGAACTGGATCGATTGCAGGCCCGGATCGAATCCCTGCTCGAGCGCCTGGCCGCGCTGGAAGAAGAAAATCGATCCTTGCATGTGCGCCAGCAGTCGCTGGTCGCGGAGCGGGCGGGCCTGGTGCAGCGCAACGAGGAAGTGCGAACTCGCGTGGAATCCATGATCGACCGCCTCAAGTCTTTGGAAACCGCCGGGTAGGTAGACACTGATGTCGACAGCCAGCGAACCCGTCACCGTCCGTATTCTCGAGCGCGAATACCGCGTCATGTGCACGCCGGCAGAGCGCCGCGCCCTGATGGAATCGGCCCTGTTCCTGGACCAGCAGATGCGCGAGATACGCGATTCCGGCCGGATCAGTTCGATGGAAAAGATCGCCGTGATGTGCGCCCTCAACCTGTCCGAGGAAATCCTCAGGCTGCGCCAGGAAAGCAGCGAGCGTCAGGAAAAAATAGATCGAAGAATCAGTGATTTGGCTGGTCGGCTTGACCAGGCCATGGCGCGCGACTAGAGTAGGAGTCAGGCGCTCTCTGCGGTGTTCGCCAGCAGGAACGTAATATGCCTTGTCCCTACTTTTTGACCTCGGGATGGCGGCTTCCTGGACCGGTGCGGCGCTCGCTCTAGAACGCGAGTTCCCTGATGGCCGGGAGAGCCAACCCACTTGAACCCCTGGTTCAAGGTCACCGACCTGCAGCGGCACAGGTGGAGAGCGCCATTCCCCACCCCTTCATTTGCTGTGGATTCTGTACATCCGCCAACTCTTGTTCTGATCCAGGGTACGCATGAAATCTTCGGCGGGTTCCGGCACCATCAAGCGCGCGCTGCGCCAGGAACTGCAGGCCGCGCGGCAGGCGCTGGCCACCGCCGAGCGGGCCCGGCTCGATCTGCAGATCTGCGCCCACCTGCTTCGCGCCATGGAACCCGGGCCCGCGTTGGCCCTGGCCGCCTACCATGCCTGCCGCGGCGAGCCCGACCTTGCCCCGGCCCTGACCGCACTGGACCGGGCTGGGCATCGCGTGCATCTGCCCGTGCTGGTGGAAAGCGCCCTGCAGTTTCGCCGCTGGACCCCGGAGGCGCGCCTGCGCGCCAATCGCTACGGCATCCCCGAGCCCGTGGACGGTGCCGACTGTCCGGCCAGGGATCTGGACTGCGTGCTGATGCCGCTGGTGGCGTTTTCTGCGCTGGGTGGGCGACTCGGCATGGGCGGTGGTTATTACGATCGGAGCTTTGCCTTTTGCCTGCAACAACCGATTGCCGAACGCCCGCGCCTGATCGGCGTGGCCTACGGGCTGCAGCTGGTCGACAGCTTGCCGGTGGAGCGCTGGGACGTTCCGCTGGACGGCGTGGTCACCGAACGCGGCATGCTCTGGTTCGACGACGGGGGCTGATGAGGCCCCGGCGAGGGGCTAGCGTTTCGGGTCTTCCTGATAAACTTCGAGACTTGCCACTGACAGAACCGGAACACAAGCATGGCCTACTGGTTGATGAAGTCCGAGCCCGACGCCTTCGGTATCGACGATCTCAAGGCACGGCCGAAAAAGACCGAGCCCTGGGACGGCGTGCGCAACTACCAGGCGCGCAATTTCATGCGCGACGACATGCAAAAGGGCGACCAGGTGTTTTTCTATCATTCCAACTGCGCCGTGCCCGGCATCGTCGGCATTGCCACCGTGGCCAGCAAGCCCTATCCGGACCCGACCCAGTTCGATCCCGACTCCAAGTATCACGATCCCAAGAGTGATCCCGACGACCCGCGCTGGATCCTGATCGACGTCAAGTACCAGCGCCATCTCAAGCGCGTGCTGTCGCTGGCCGAGATCAAGGAACACGCCGAGGCGCTGGGCGATTTCGCCCTGACCCGCAAGGGCAACCGGTTGTCGATCATGCCGGTCACGGACGCGCAGTGGGACTACCTGCTGGGGCTGGAACAGCAATGAGCCAGGCGCGCCTGAAAATCGAAGTCGCCCGCGCGGCGCTGGAATACGTCAAGCCGGGCATGGTGCTCGGGGTGGGCACCGGGTCTACGGTCAATGCCTTCATCGACGAGCTGGCCGAAAGCGGCATTCGCCTGGGCGGCGCGGTGTCGTCCTCCGAGGAAACCAGCGCACGCCTGCGCGAGATCGGTGTCGAGGTCATGGATCTCAACCATACCGGCGACCTGGAGCTCTACATCGACGGCGCCGACGAGGTCGACGAGCACAAGCGCATGATCAAGGGCGGTGGCGGAGCGCTGACGCGCGAAAAGATCATCGCCACGGCCAGCCGCCGTTTCGTCTGCATCGTGGACGAATCCAAGTGCGTGAAGGTGCTGGGCGAGTTCCCGCTGCCGGTGGAAGTCCTGCCCATGGCGCGCGCCTTCGTCGCGCGCAAGCTGGTGGGCCTGGGCGGCCGCCCGGAGTTGCGCCAGGGCGTGACCACCGACAACGGCAACCTGATCCTGGACGTGCGCAAGCTCGACATCATGGAGCCGGTCAAGCTCGAGACCGAGATCAACCAGATCCCGGGCGTGGTCACCTGCGGCCTGTTCGCCCGCCGGCCGGCCGACGTGGTGCTGGTGGCAACCGAAAGCGGCATTCGCCGTCGTAGCTGAGTGGCCTGCGCTGTGGCACCGGAAGCCTTGGCCCCTTTAAGCGTGGCGCCGATGATGGACTGGACCGACCGGCACTGCCGGTTTTTCCATCGCCAGCTCAACGGCCAGGCCCTGCTGTACACGGAAATGGTCACCACCGGCGCGGTGATCCACGGCGACCGTGATCACCTGCTGGGCTTCGATCCGGCCGAGCACCCGGTTGCCCTGCAGCTGGGCGGCAGCGAGCCGGAGGAGCTGGCGCGGGCGGCGCGCATCGGCGCCGAATACGGGTACGACGAGATCAACCTGAACGTCGGCTGCCCGTCTGAGCGCGTGCAGAAGGGCAGTTTCGGCGCCTGCCTGATGAAGGAGCCCGACCTGGTACGCGACTGCATGATCGCCATGCGCGAGACGGTCGATGTGCCGGTCACGGTCAAGACGCGCATCGGCGTTGACGAATACGATAGCGACGTATTCCTGGACGATTTCATCGGCACGGTGGCCGAAAGCGGTGTCGATACCTTCATCATCCACGCGCGCAAGGCCTGGCTCAAGGGCTTGAGCCCCAAGCAGAACCGCGAGATTCCGCCGCTGGCCTATGATCGGGTGCACCGCTTGCGCGCGACCTTTCCGCGGCTGCGTTTCATCCTGAACGGCGGGCTGACCGCGGTCGAACCCGCGCTGGCCGAACTGAAGCAGGTCGACGGCATCATGCTCGGCCGCGCCGCTTACCAGGACCCGTGGATCCTGGTCGAGCTGGGCCGCGAACTGGGCCAGCACGTGGCCCGTTCGCGCGTCGAGGTGATCGAGGTCATGGCCGACTACGCCGCCGCCCACATCGCCCGCGGCGGTCGCCTGCAGCAGGTCGCCCGCCACATGCTGGGGCTGTTCCACGCTCAGCCCGGCGCCAAGCGCTGGCGCCAGGTCCTGAGTCAGAATATGCATAGACCCGAAGCCGGGCCGGAGCTGTTGTTCCAGGCCCTGCCGCAGCGGGCGGCGGCTTGAGCCGGCGATTCTTTTTCTCAGGTCATCCAGTGCAGAGGTTTCGATGATTGTCGATAGCGCCGCGGCGTTTCGCGAACAGATCCAGTCCGGTTGGCTCAAGGGCGACGGTCCGGCCGTGCCGCGTGCCTGCTTTCTGGTCGAACCCAGCGGTTTCCGGCTCTCGCGGCAGTCGGCGCGCGACAACGCGTACATGGACCTGAGTGTGAGCGTCGACCCGCAGCGCGCACTCGATCAGCATCGGGCCCTGAGCGAGCGCATCACCGCCTGCGGCATTCCGGCCGTGCGTTTTCCGGGCCACTCGACCACCCCCGACGAGCTGTTTCCGAACAACGTGTTCGCCACCATTCCCGGCCGCTCCATCATTGGCGCCATGCTGCATCCCGAGCGCCAGCTCGAGGCTGGTCGGAGCGACATCCGCGCTTTCTTTACCCAGTTGATGCGCTACGAGGAAGTGGATTTGTCGGGACGCGACCTGGTGGCCGAACTGACCGGCGCCCTGGTCATTGACCGTTCGCACCGCATCGGCTATTGCGGCATGACCCAGCGCGTCGATGACGCCGGCTGCCAGGCCATGCACGATGCCTTCGACCTGGCCCTGAGCTTCCGCTTCGACCTGAAGCCGACCGAGTACCACACCAACGTGGTCATGTCGGTGCTGGCCTCGCGCGCCCTGGTGATCTGCCCCGACGCCTTCGTCGACCCCGAGGTGCCGGCAGCCATCGCCGAGGCCTATCCCGGTCACGTGCTCGAGATCAGCAGCGAAGAAAAGGAGGCCTTCGCCGGCAACTGCATCGCTCTGAATTTCAAGGATCTGTTCATGAGCCAGACGGCGCTCGATGCCCTGGCGCCTGAAAAGATCGAACTGCTCAAGAGCTGGCACTTCAATGTCCACGGCGTTGAAATGGACGAGATCGAAAAGGCCGGCGGCAGCCTGCGCTGCTGCGTGGCCGAGATTTATTAGCCCCTTGATCGGATTCTGCCTCTGGCTCTGAGTTCTGAGGGCGGTGATTTAACCGCGGATGAACGCAGATGAACGCTGATGAATGGCAGATAGTGATGGATCGGGGATGTGTTTTAAGCACCGGAGTGAATAAGGGTAGGGTCTGAGTGCTCCCTGGTGGGGGTATGCAATTCCTCAGCCAAGCAACCGCTTGAACATCTGCGTTCATCCGCGTTCATCTGCGGTAAAACCAATTTCGCTGCTGGTTTAAGCCAAGCAGGCTGATTCATCGGGAAGCCTGAAGCGGGATTCAGACGCGATTCAGCGCCAGGCCCTAGAATTGGGAGCGAGAGTCTGGAGGAGTTCCACACGTGTTTCGCCTGTTTGCCCGATCCTTGAGCGCGACGATCCTGGCCTTGGGCCTGGTGGCTGCAGCGTGGGCGCTGACCCTTGAGGAAGCCGCCGAGCGGGTAGCGCGCCAGCATGATGCCCAGGTGGTTTCGGCCCACACCATCGAGCGCGATGGCCGGCGCATTCACGTCATCCGCATCCTGACCCGCGACGGCGTGGTCCGCACCATCCGTGTCCCGGCCGACCGGCGCTGAACAAGAGGCCCTTGCCCCATGCGCATCCTGGTGATCGAGGACGAGACCGAGCTCAGAGAGCTGCTGGGCCGTGCCCTCAAAAAAGAAGGCTTCGCCGTCGACCTGTGCGCCGACGGGACCGAGGGGCTGTACTACGCCACCGAATACCCCATCGACCTGGCCATCATCGACTTGGGGCTCCCGGGACTGTCCGGCATGGAGATCGTGCGCAAGGCGCGCGCCGCCGAGCGGGATTTTCCGATCCTGATCCTGACTGCACGCGCGGACTGGCAGGACAAGGTCGAGGCGCTGGAACTGGGCGCCGACGACTACGTCACCAAGCCGTTCCGGCTCGAGGAAGTCATCGCCCGGGTCCACGCGCTGCTGCGGCGTACGGCCGGACATGCCGCGCCCGAGGTCAGCTTCGGTCCGCTGACCATTCATCTTTCGGCCCAGGACGTCACACTGGCCGGGCAGCCGCTGGAACTGACCAGCTTCGAATACAAGGTGCTGGAATACTTCGCCCTCCATCCCGGCCAGGTGGTTTCCAAGATGGAGCTGAACGAGCACCTGTACGATGAGGACGCCGACCCCGACAGCAACGTGATCGAGGTCATCATGGGCCGTCTGCGGCGCAAGATCGACCCGGAAGGCGACTGGCAGCCGATCGAAACCCTGCGCGGTCGCGGCTACCGCTTCCGCCCGGCCCGGGACTGAGCGGTGTGTCGGTGAGGGACGCGCCCGCCCGGCCCGCGCCTTCGCTGGTTCTGCGACTGGCCTTGAGTGCAGGCATCGCGCTGGCCTTCGCCCTGGCCCTGGTCGGGCTGGCCGTGGATCGCGGTTTTCGCAGCGCGGCCGAGGGGGCGCTGGAAGAGCGTCTGTCCGCGACCGTGTTCCTGTTGCTGTCGACCATCGATCTGGATGAAGAAGGCCGGCCCGTGGTTTCGGAGACCCTGGCCGAGCCGCGCCTGGACCAGCCGGGTTCCGGTCTGTATGCCGGCGCCATGACGCCTGCCGGCAGCTGGACCTCGCCCTCCCACTACGGCCTGATTCAGCCGCCGCGCGCGCGCGTCATCGAGCGCGGTCAGACCCTGTTTCGCGGTCCGGAAGAGGGCGGAAACTTCTATGTCTACGCCATCGGTTTCGGCTGGGAGCAGCCCGACGGCGAGATCGTCGATCTGACCCTGTGGGCGGCCGAGAACCCCGATCGATTTGCCACCGAGGTCGGGGCCTTTCGTGCCGACCTGTGGCGCTGGCTGGTGCTGGCCGCCGTGCTGGTGATCGGTGCCCAGCTGGTGCTGCTGGTGCTGTTTGTCAGACCGCTGCGTCGGGTCGCCCAGGAAGTACGCGATGTCGAGGCCGGGGAACGGCAGACCCTGAGCGGCGGCTATCCGCGCGAACTGCAGCCGCTGACCGCCAACCTGAACGCCTTGCTGGCCACCGAGCGCGACAATGCCACCCACTACCGCCAGGCCCTGGCCGACCTGGCCCACGCGCTCAAGACCCCGCTGGCGGTGATGCGGACCCGGCTGGAGTCGACCGGCGATGCCCTATCGGATACGCAGATCGAGGAACTGGAGCGCATGGATCAGCTGATCCGCCGCCAGCTGGAGCGCGCGGCCCGCTCGACCCGGCGTACCTTGAACCAGCCGGTCGCCATCGTGCCGACGGCCAAGCGCCTGGCCGACTCACTTGAGCGCCTGTACCGCGAGCCGCCGGTGGCCATCGAGATTTTCGGTGACGCGGATCTGAGCGCGCGCGTCGACGGGCGTGACCTGATGGAATTGATCGGCAACCTCATGGACAATGCGGCCAAGTACGGTGGTGGCCGGGTCCGCGTGACGGTGCGACCCGGCGAGGCCGGTGCCCGCCAGTCGGGGGTCGAAATCCTGATCGAGGACAATGGGCCCGGCATCGACCCGCAAGCCTGGAGCGAACTGGTCCAGCGCGGCGTGCGCGGCGACGAGCGTCGCGAGGGGCAGGGGCTGGGACTGGCCATCGCCGAGCAGCTGATGGAAGCCTACGGCGGCAAGCTGTTTCTGGAGACGTCCGAGAACCTTGGTGGTGCGGCCATTCGCATGGTCTTTCCGCCGAGGTGAAATCGGATTGGATAACCGCAGATGAACGCGGATGAACGCAGATGTTTGAGTCGGCCACGTACCAGCGATCTGGATTAATGCGGCGGACCCTATGGCTTATTAGCGGGTGGGTATTGGCTCCATGTCCTATCCGCATTCATCTGCGTTCATCCGCGGTTTGAAATTGATTATTTGGATCAACCAGCATCGCATGAGTAGAGCCCACGACATCGACCAACTGCTGGCCATCATGGCGCGCTTGCGCGACCCCGAGAATGGCTGTCCCTGGGACATCGAGCAGAACTTCCGCACCATTGCGCCGCACACCATCGAAGAAGCGCACGAAGTCGCCGAAGCCATCGAGCATGGCGACATGGACGAACTCCGAGACGAGCTGGGCGACCTACTGTTCCAGGTGGTGTTTCACGCCCGCATGGCCGAAGAGCAGGGCGCGTTCAGCTTTGCCGACGTGGTCGAGGCCATCAACGACAAGATGCTGCGTCGTCATCCGCACGTCTTCGGCGATCAGGAGATCGCCGACGCCGAAGCCCAGACCGTCAACTGGGAGAAACTCAAGGCCGAGGAACGCGCGGCCAAGGGCCAGACCGACACCAGCGCCCTGGCCGGTGTGTCCAGGGGCCTGGGCGCCCTGCAGCGCGCGGTCAAGCTGCAAAAGCGCGCCGCCCGGGTCGGCTTCGACTGGCCAGCGGTCGAGCCCATCTTCGACAAGCTCAACGAAGAGGCCGATGAACTCAAGGAAGCCATCGCCAACAACGACCGGGCCAACATCGAAGAAGAAGTTGGCGACCTGTTCTTCGCCCTGACCAACATCGCCCGCAAGCTCGACATCGACCCCGGCATGGCGCTCAGGGGCAGCAACCGCAAGTTCGAGGAGCGGTTCCGGGCGATGGAGGAGCTGGCGGCCGAGCGCGGGCAGGCCCTGGCTGAGCTGGATCTGGATGCGCAGGAAGAAATCTACCGAACCGTCAAGACCGCCTGACAGATTCCAGAGCCAACTCTTCAGGGGACGAGTTGCAGACGCCCCGGCGTCCCTCGCCTTGCGCGGACGCTCTAAGGACCGCCGAAGGCCTCGGGCAACAGATCGGCCACACCGGAGCTGCTCATGATCCTGCCGGTTTCGTCGACCAGGTGGATCCGAGTGTGATCGTCGGCGAATTCGTGGATGCGCTGGCGGCAGTCGCCGCAGGGCGGGCAGGGCTTGGGGCCGGGGCCGAGAATCCAGACTTCGCGGATGCGTTTTTCCCCGGCGCTGATGAGGGCGCTGATGGCACCGGCTTCGGCGCACACGGATTTGAAGTGCGCGGTTTCGACATTGCACGAGCAGAAAACCTCGCCGGAGTCGGTGACCAGTAGGGCGGCGACCGGGTGGGCGGAATAGGGCACGTAGGCGTTGGCGCGCGCGGCCTTGAGGCGTGCAAGATAGGCCTCGGGCGCTCGTTTTCCGAGAGATGCTTCAGTCATCGGCAGCGGTATCGCGCATCAGCGCGTCCAGGGCAATCTCGACCATTTGATGGAAACTCTGCTCGCTGTCGGCGCTGGTCAGGGTCTCGCGAGTCACGATGTGGTTGGCGACGGTGCAGATGGTCAG
>SKKM01000218.1 GCA_007121485.1 Wenzhouxiangella sp.
AGCTCTCGGTGAGCGCCAGCCAGACCTTGGGCGGCACGTCGCCGCGAGTCGGTGGAACAAGCCTGCCTTCGACTGATATTGACCAGCGCAACTACAGCATCTCGCTGTCCCAGTCGATTTACAACGATGCCAATTATGGTCGGTTGGAGCGCGGTCGGGCCGAGTTGGCAGCCGCCGATGCGGTCTACATGGAAGCGTACCAAAGCTTCCTGTTCCGTGTCGCGCAGCGCTATTTCGACGTGCTGACAGCGCTCGATACCCTGCGCTTTGCCGAGGCCGAGGAAACCGCCCTGCGGCGCCAGTTCGAGCAGGTCGAGCAGCGCTTCGAGGTCGGTTTGGCCGCCGTGACCGATGTGCATGAAGCGCGGGCAGTCTGGGATGGCGCGCGCGCGCGCTCCATCGTGGCTGAAAACCAGGTCGAGGATGCCCGCGAGGCGCTGCGCGAGATCAGCGGTGTGAGCTTCGAGAACTTTTCGCGCCTGGCCGAAGAGATTCCCCTGTCGCCGCCCGACCCGAACGACTCGGCAGAATGGGTTCGAGCCGCGCTGGATGTGAACCCGCTGGTCGTGCGGCAGCGTTTCGAGCTTGATGCCGCCGATGCCGATGTGCGGATCGCCCGTGCCGGTCACCTGCCGTCGCTGGGCCTGAGCGGTTCCTACAGCCGCAATCAGAACAATGAATTCATCCTGCGGGATCCAGAAAGCCAGGCCCAGATCGGAACCACGACCTTTCGGACCGACGGCTGGCAAGTGGGTCTGACCTTGAGTGTGCCGATTTTCGAAGGTTTTGCTGTCCAGTCACGTACCCGTCAGGCGGGCGAGGCATTGCGACTGGCGGATGAAGTGCTGGACCAGGTAGAGCGGAGCACGGTACGCCAGACTGAAACCGCGTTTCGGGCGGTAGTCGCCGGCATCCGTGAAGTCGAGGCGCGGCTTCAGACCCTCATTTCAGGACGCAGCGCGCTGGAGGCCACCAACGCGGGATTCGAAGTCGGGACGCGCACCATCGTGGACGTACTGATTGCCGAACAGCGTTTCTTTCAGGCCGAGCGTGATTACTCCAATGCCCGGCACCAGTTCATCCTGAACGGTTTGCGGCTGCGCCAGGCTGCGGGTCTGCTCGACGAGCAGGATCTGGTCGCCGTCAATCAGCTGCTGCGCTAATCGGGCAGCCCCTGGGGCGGCCTTGTGCCGGCCCCGTCGCGCTGCAGCCAGGGCTCCAGCGCGGCCAGGGTGAGCTGCAGGCTGCCGCGCCCTGCCTGGACCGCCGCTTGGGCGGCCGCGCCACGGCGCTGCCGCAGGCCCTGATCACCGAGCCAGTCCGCCAGCGCGCGCGCCAGTTCCTCCCCATCGCGTACCACGAGCAGTCCATCGCCGTTGGCCAGGACGCGGGCCGCGTCGGCCTGCTGCTCCAGATAAGGGCCGGCCAGCACCGGCTTGGCCAGGGCGGCCGGTTCGAGCAGGTTATGTCCACCCATCGGCACCAGGCTGCCGCCGACGAAAGCCGCATCGGCGGCGGCGTAATACTCCAGCAGCACGCCCAGGCGATCGATCAGGACGACCTCTGTCGCCGCATCCACCGGGTCGCCGAGCCGGCACCATTCCAGTTCAGCGCCATCCAGCAGTCGGGTGACCGCCTCCAGGCGCTCGAGATGCCTCGGCGCCAGGACCAGCAAGGCCTCGGGCCGGCTGTGGCGCAGCCTGCGATGGGCCTCGATCAGGACGGACTCTTCGCCCGGGCGCGTGCTGCCGGCGACCCAGACCGGGCGCTGGCCCCAGGCCTGGCGCAGTGCCCGGGCACGTTCATCCAGGCCGGGCGGCCGCTCGAAGTCGAACTTGAGGTTGCCGCTGATGCGAACGCGGGTTTCCGGTAAACCCAGCCGAACCAGGCGCTCAGCGTCGGCGCCGGTCTGGCACATGGCCTGCGTGACCGCCGACAGCGCACCACCAACCAGGGGGCGAAAACGCTGGTAGCGGCGCATTGCCGCCGGGCTGATCCTGGCGTTGACCAGCAGCAGCGGAATGTTCCGGTCTTTGCAGCGGGCGTAAAGCTCGGGCCAGATCTCGGTCTCCACGATCAATCCGCTTCGCGGCTGCACCCGTTTCAGCCAGGCCCGGACCGCCGGCGGATTGTCCAGCGGCAGGTAGAGGTGCTCGACGTCCGTGCCGAACAGTTCGCGGCAGAGTGCGGCGCCGGTGCGGGTCATGGTGCTGACCACGATCTGCTCGCCGCGCGCCAGCAGGGCGCGAATGAGCCCGGTCGCCGCGTTGACCTCGCCGACCGAGGCCGCGTGCAGCCAGACGCGACCCGGGCTGCCCTCCGGCACCCGACCCAGCCGCTCGCGCCAGCGCCCGCGCTCACCGGTCCCGGCCTTTCCGCGATGCAGCCAGATCAGCGCCAGCGGCGTCAGTAACAGGGTCAGCAGGCGATAGATCGGGAGCATGGTGTCGCTGAGTTTAGCCGCAGCCGCGCGCCCGCGGACTTGCGAGCCGACAATGGCGGGATAATGCCCGCATGGAGAAGCCCCTGAATCTCTTGCTGAAGGCGGCCTTGCTGCCGGTACGTGGCCTGGGCCGACTGCCGCTGGGCCTGTCGCGCGCCCTGCTGCGGCCCCTGGCGCCGGTGCTGGAGCGGCTCATGGGCCGGCGCATGCGCGTGGTCGACCGCAACCTGGCGCTGTGTTTCCCCGAGCTTTCACAACAACAGCGCAGGGACTTGCGCCGGGCCCACTGCCGCCAGCTGACCGACAGCCTGGCCGAGACCGCCCTGGCCTGGTGCCGACCCGGCCGCCTGGACGCCCGTTTCGGTGAGTTGGAAGGACTGGAGCACCTGCGCGCTGCCCAGGCGGGCGGGCAGGGCGTGCTGATGTTGACCGCCCACGCCACCTGCATGGAGCTGGGGGCCCGGCTGGTGGGCGAACAGGTCAGGGCGCGCGCCATCTACCGGCCGCTGCGCCACGCGGTGCTGGAGGGCTTCCAGAATGCCGGTCGCGGCCGCTATGCCGAGGCGATGATCGCGCGCGACGACGTGCGCGCCATGGTCCGTCATCTGCGCGCCGGCGGCGTGTTGTGGTATGCCCCGGACCAGGACTTCGGTCCGCGACGCAGCCTGTTCGCCCCCTTCTTCGGCCTGGCCACCGCCACCCCGACCGGGCTGATCGACCTGGTTCGCCTCGGGCGTGCCCGGGTCGTGCCCATGTACCCGGTCAAGCAAGCCGACGGCCGCGTGCGGGTCCATTTCGAAGCGGCCTGGGACGACTGGCCGTCCGGCGACGCGCAAGCCGACCTGGCCCGCTACAACGCCCGGGTCGAACAGTGGATTCGCGCCCACCCGCCCCAGTACTGGTGGCTCCACCGCCGCTTCAAGACCGTTCCAGACGGGGAAGCGGATCGTTATGCCTGAGCTGCCGATTGCCTTGCCGGGCACCGAGGAAATGCTGCGGTCGACGCTGGGCCGGCGTTGTCCGAAGGGCGGGGGGCGATCAGCCTACGGTCGCGGGCCGGCGCTTCTGCGCGTCAATGCGCGGCAGAACTCAGGCGCCTGAGTTCCCGGTACTTCTCCAGCGTGTAGGCCGCGGTCAGCCGGCTCATGATCCAGCCGCCCCGTCCGTCCAGAAAAGCGGCGCGCAGGACGAAGTTGTCGACCCAGTTCATGCCTGCCCGCAGCCATGGGGTGATGAATCCGCGGCAGCGACGGCTGGCGGCATGGCGTTCCCCGGCCTGCAGCCGCGCATAGCCGAGCAGCTTGGCGCGTGCATGCGCCACGTCACGGTAGCTGTAGTGATGCAGCGGCGCCTGCAGATGGCCGATGCGGCAGCCCGGCGCCATCAGCACTTTTTCATGCACAGGCACCGGCGTGAAGTGGCCCAGCTCGCGCCGGAACAGGCGCAACGGTGCGCGCGCCCAGCGCCCGTGCTGCAGGGTCGTGCCAAAGGCGTGGGTCAGCCAGGGCAGCGTGTAGGCCTGGTGCGGCGGCGGATCCTGCGCCAGGGTGAAGTCGATTTCGGTCTTGAGTTCGGGGTCGAGCACTTCGTCGGCGTCCAGCGACAGCACCCAGTCGCTCTGCGCCAGTTCCAGGGCGCGCTGCTTCTGCGGCCCGAATCCGGGCCAGTCGGTCTCGAAGACATGATCGGTGTACTCGCGGCAGATGGCGACCGTGCCGTCGCTGCTGCCGCTGTCGAGGATGACGATTTCGTCGGCCCAGCCGCGCAGCGCCTCCAGGCACGGGCGAATGCGATCGGCTTCGTTTCGGACGATGAGGATCGCGCTCAGGCTGTGGCGACGGCGGGTCGGACCCGCGGACAGCTCGCGGCGTCGTTCCGAGGCCAGCAGCCCCAGGCTGGTGGCCAGGATCAGGCCGAACCAGATCACGCCGATGTTGCGCTCGAAGATGGACTCGCTGAAGGCCATGGCCGCCAGCATGGCGATCGCGGCAAGGCCGCACCAGGCCAGCTGCTGGGTGCTGACCAGGCTGGATCGTCGCATCAGCCAGAAGCGCCTGAGCGGTAGCGCGAACAACAGGGCCAGGCCGAGCAGCCCGGGCAGCCCGGCATACAGCAGCGCCGACAGAAACTGATTGTGCGGATGGCGATAATCGAGCAGCTGGGGCTGGGCCTCGCCGGCGCCCACCGCCGCGGCCAGGCCGGCCTCGAACGCACCCGGACCGGGCCCCAGCCAGGGCTGATCGGCGATCAGGCCGAGCGCGATGGCCCACATCTGCAAACGCTCCGAGACACCGCCCTCCATCGCCTGGCCGTGCAGCGCCGCCGAGATCTCCCGGATCACATCCAGCATGCGCTGATCCATGTTGACCTGCGGCAACAGGTTGAGCGCGATCACGCCGACGATCAGCAGGGCGGGCATGAGGTAGCGCCAGTGCCGGGGCAGCTGGTGCACGAAGCTGAGCAGGAACAACAGCAGCAGCGGCAGGGCCGCCACCCAGGCGCCGCGCGAGCCCGACAGCAGGCTGGCCGATACGCCCCCGGCCAGCCCGAGCGCGGCGAAAACGCGCGCGGACAGCGCCAGTCGGATATCGCTGATCCGCGGCAGCAGCATGAAGGCCATCAGCAAGGCGATGCCGCCGAAATAGATCGGGTTGGTCGCACCGCCGACCCGATCCTCGAACTCTCCGATCTGGCCGGTGAGCAGGAACCACCAGGCATAAAGACCGGCGATCAGGCCGCCGGTGGCCAGGCCATGCCACCAGTAGGGTGCCAGCCCATCGATTTGCCGCAGGTAAAGAAACAGGGGCAGGATCAGCAGCAGGCGCAGGGTGCGTCCCAGCGTCTGGGTGCCGGCCGGGTCGAGCCCGTGCCAGGCCAGGCCGAGCAGGATGGCGAACACGTAGAGCGTGGCGGCGATCGCCAGCAGGCGCTCGCTGGCATGCAGGCCACGCAGTTGCCAGCCGCGGGTTGCGGTCAGCCAGACCAGCGAAACCAGGCCCAGCAGCAGAAAACCGGCTCCGGCCCATTTTGGCAGCACCAGGCCCAGCGCCTGGGTGAGCAACAGGACCACTCCGGTCGCGCGTGCCTGGGCGCTACCGGCCGGAATGCGCGAATCGGCGGGAAGGGAAGTGTGCACGACGGTCCGCCGCAGGCCGATGCCAGCGGTCAGTCTTTTTCCAGGATGTACTCGGCCCCGCAGTAGGGACACTTGGCCTGGCCGGTCTTTTCGATGGGCAGATAGACGCGGGGATGCGAGTTCCACAAGGCCATGTCCGGCGTAGGGCAGCTTAGCGGCAGGTCACTTGGCTGCACCCGGTAGACGCGTTCGGCATTGGCGGCTTGCAGGTCGCCGGAGGATGGAGACGGTGGCGTGCTCATGATGCGTTTCGAAAGCCGGTTAAGACGACCGGCTCATTGTAGCCGCTGACCGGCAGCGTCGGCCGCGCCCGGATCGGGCGCCGTCAGGCGGCGCACGGCCTCCAGGTAGCGCTGGCGCGTCTGCTCGATGATGTCCGGCGGCAGGCGCGGACCGGGCGCGGTCTTGTCCCAGTCGAGGGTTTCCAGGTAGTCGCGCACGAACTGCTTGTCGAAGCTCGGCGGGCTGGTGCCCAGGCGCCACTGGTCGACCGGCCAGAAGCGGGAGCTGTCAGGGGTCAGTACCTCGTCGATCAAGAACAGATGGCCGTCATCGTCCAGACCGAACTCGAACTTGGTGTCGGCGATGACGATGCCGCGGTTGCGCGCATAGGCCGCCGCGCGGCGGTAGATGGCCAAGGCGATGTCGCGCACGCGCAGGGCGACTTCCGGTCCGATCAATTGCTGCATGGTGCCAAAGTCAATGCTCTCGTCGTGCTGGCCCTTGGCGGCCTTGGTCGAGGGGGTGAAGATCGGCTCCGGCAGGCTGCCGGCCTGCTGCAGGCCGGCGGGCAGCTTGACGCCGGAAATCGAGCCGGTCGCCTGGTAATCCTTCCAGCCGGAGCCGGCAAGGTAGCCGCGCACGATGGCTTCCACCGGAAGGGGCTTCAGACGCCGGACCAGCATGCTGCGCGGGGCCAGCGCGGCAGCCAGTTCGGCCGATCCGAGCACGGCAGCCAGATTGTTGCCGCCATCGTCGTCCAAAAGGTGATTGCGGACCAGGTCGTCGAACTGGCCGAACCAGAAATTGGAGATGCCGGTCAGGATTTCGCCCTTGCCGGGAATCGGATCGGGCAGGATGACGTCGAAAGCCGACAGGCGGTCCGAGGCCACGATCAGCAGGCGCTCGTCGTCGACGGCGTAAATGTCGCGCACCTTGCCCTGGTGCAGAAGCTCTAGCGGCGGCGTGGGGTAGTCGGACACGGCTGGCGTACAATTTACGGTCTTGAGCCCAAGTATAAGTCCCGACCGAGCCCATGAAACAGCCGCTGGTCATTGCGCCCTCGATTCTTTCCGCCGACTTCGCCCGCCTGGGGCAAGACACCCGGGCCGCCCTCGACGCTGGCGCCGACTGGGTGCATTTCGACGTCATGGACAATCACTACGTGCCCAACCTGACCATCGGCCCCCTGGTGTGCAAGGCCCTGCGCGATTTCGGCATCACCGCGCCCATCGACGTGCACCTGATGATCGAGCCGGTCGATCGCATCATTCCGGAGTTCGCCGAGGCCGGCGCCAGCATCATCAGCATCCATCCGGAAACCACCCGCCACCTCGACCGCAGCTTGAGCCTGATCCGCGAGTGCGGCTGCCAGGCCGGCATCGTGTTCAATCCGGCCACGCCGCTGGAGGCGCTTGAGTGGGTGATCGACAAGATCGACCTGGTGCTGCTGATGTCGGTCAATCCCGGTTTCGGGGGCCAGAAATTCATCCCGTCGGCCATCCCCAAGCTCCGGCAGGCCCGCCGCATCATCGATGATTCCGAGCTGGAAATCCGCCTGGAGATCGACGGCGGGGTCAAGCCCGACAACGCCGCCGAGATCATCGCCGCCGGCGCCGACACCCTGGTCGCCGGCTCGGCCATCTTCGGCGCTCAGGACTATGCAGCAGTCATTCGCGCCCTGCGCGGCGAGCGCCCGACCTGAACCAGCACTGTTTTACAATCCCGCCCAGCCGGCTAAACCTAGTTCCTGAGCCCTGAACCCTGAACCCTGAACCCTGAACCCTGTCTTTTCCGTGGACGCCCAGCGCTTTGAACAACTCGCCCATCGCGGCTACAACCGGATCCCGGTCTGGCGCAGCATTGCCGCCGATCTCGACACACCGCTGTCGGTTTACCTGAAGCTGGTCGACGGGCCGAATGCCTTTCTCCTCGAGTCCGTGCAGGGCGGCGAGAACTGGGGTCGTTATTCCATTATCGGCTTGCCTTGCCGGCGTGCCTGGCGGGCCAGCAATCATTGTCTAGAGCAGCTGGATTTCGGACGCGTGGTCGAGCGCCAGGAGGGCGTTGATCCGCTGGATGCCATCGCCGAGGTGGTCGAGCAGATTTCAGCACCCGAGATCGATGAGCTGCCAGGCTTCAGCGGTGGGCTGGTCGGCTACTTCGGCTACGAAACCGTCGCCCTGATCGAGCCCAAGCTGGATTTCTCGGCCAAGCCCGACGAGTTGGGCGTGCCCGAGATCCTGCTGCTGGAAGCCGAGGAGCTGGCGGTGTTCGACAACCTGGCTCAGCGCCTGAGTCTGGTGGTCAACGCCAACCCCGCCGAGCCCGACGCCTGGGCCCGCGCCCAGCGCCGTCTCGATCAACTGGTCCATAGACTGCGCTGCGGCTCGCCCGGCTATCCGCCGGCCGTACCCATGGCCGTACCCTTGGAATCCGACTACCGTTTCGGCTACAGCGAAAGCGACTTCAAGAACGCCGTCGGGCGCATCAAGGAATACATCCTGGCCGGTGATGCCATGCAGGTCGTGCTGTCGCAGCGCATGAGCGTGGCGCTGGCGGCCCGGCCGCTGGACGTCTACCGCGCGCTGAGAAGCCTGAATCCTTCGCCGTACATGTTCTTCTTCGACTTCGGCGACTTTCACGTGGTCGGCGCCTCGCCGGAAGTGCTGGTGCGCGTGCAGGACGACGAGGCCACGGTTCGGCCGATCGCCGGCACGCGCCCGCGCGGCAGGACGCCGGAAGAGGATCGCGCACTGGAAGCCGAACTCAAGGCCGATCCCAAGGAGCTGGCCGAGCACCTGATGCTGATCGATCTGGGACGCAACGACATCGGCCGCATTGCCGAAGTCGGCAGCGTCGAGGTGACCGACCACATGGTCATCGAGCGCTATTCGCACGTCATGCACCTGGTCTCGGAAGTCCACGGCCGCATTCAGCCGGGCATGAGCGCCATCGACGTGCTGAAAGCCACCTTTCCGGCCGGCACCCTGTCCGGCGCGCCCAAGGTGCGGGCGATGGAGATCATCAACGAACTCGAGCCGGTGCGGCGCGGCGTCTACGCCGGCGCGGTCGGTTACCTGGACTGGCACGGTGAGGCCGACCTGGCCATCGCCATCCGCACCGCCCTGGTTCAGAACGGCACCCTGCACGTGCAGGCCGGCGCGGGCATCGTCGCCGACTCCGACCCCGACCGCGAGTGGGAAGAAACACTGAACAAGGGCCGCGCACTGATCCGTGCCGTCGCCCAGGCCAGCGGAGGCCTGCACCGTTGAACATCCTGATGATCGACAACTATGACTCGTTCACCTACAACCTGGTCCAGTACCTGGGCGAGCTGGGTGCGGAGGTCGATACCCGCCGTAACGACACCCTGAGCGTGGCCGATATCCGCAAGCTGCGGCCTGACGGCATCGTGCTCTCGCCCGGGCCGTGCACGCCGGACGAGGCCGGGGTGTGCCTGGAGGTGGTGGCCGAGCTGGCCGGCGAGATTCCCATGCTGGGCGTGTGCCTGGGCCATCAGGCCATTGGCCAGGCCTTCGGCGGCAGGGTCGTGCGCGCCAGAGCGGTGATGCACGGCAAGACCTCCCCCATGCATCACTCGAGCCAGGGCGTGTTTGCCGGTCTCGACAATCCCTTCGAGGCCACGCGCTACCACTCGCTGGTCGTGGAGCGCGAGAGCCTGCCGGACTGCCTGGAAGAAACCGCCTGGACCGTCTTCGCCGACGGCAGCCGCGATGAGATCATGGGCTTCCGCCATCGCGAACTGGCGGTGGAGGGCGTGCAGTTCCACCCCGAATCCATCCTGACCCGCCAGGGCCATGCCCTGCTGGACAATTTTTTAAAGAGACTCCGATCATGACTTCCATCCGCGAGGCCCTGGCCCTGCTGGCCGAGCGCCATGACCTGGCACCTGATCTGATGCGCGCGGCCATGACCGAGATCATGGGCGGCGAGGCCGA
>SKKM01000223.1 GCA_007121485.1 Wenzhouxiangella sp.
CGGGCGATTAGCTCAGCGGGAGAGCACTGTCTTCACACGGCAGGGGTCGCTGGTTCGAACCCAGCATCGCCCACCATCTTCTTAGGCCGGCCCCAGCCGGTTCAGCAGGCACCGAAGCACCGCACGCCTGGCGCCTTTCCCCAAAACCCAAATAAAACCCAAAATATCAACCCTTTGGGTGGTCAAACAGATTGCCTTGTAGGAAAACTCCTACACGCTGTCTGAAATTTCCTACACGCAGACTGGACGAAGTCCCCTTCACCACCCGGCCGTTTTCATCCAAACTCATCAGTCAGTCCTACGGCCCCACGGCAGGTCGTGCACCATGTCCCTCCAAACCGAATTCCTCTGGCGTCTGGCAACCGAGGTCCAGAAGCTGGAAGACCGTGCCCGGACCCATCCTCCGGGCCAACAAGAACGCCTTCTCGCCACGCAGTTGCGGGAGCTTTACGCCCATGCCGAGCAACTGCCCGGCTCGCACGCCTTGTTCCGACGCGCTTGCGGCGCGCGGGAAAATCCGACCAGCCCCATAGCCTCGGCCAGGCTGGCACTGGTGACATCGCCTGACGCCCCGACCGGCGCTCGAAATCGCGGGCAGCGCTGAGCTGGCCGACCAGCGAGCAGCCCGGACGCGACCTTGGGTAGCGCCGCCGCCGCTCCCCAGTGTCCGAGTCATGCACATATCCCGGTAAGACAGGCGCCCCGGCGGCCGCGGCCAGTTATTCAGACAGGGTCAATCCAATCTCCAGACCAGCGCCGCGATCCGCTATGGTGCGCAAGAGATTTCCACCCCGGAGAGGAGAGCAGATCATGGAGCGCATTCGCAACCGCGTCACGGTGGAATTCGACCGGCACATCGCCCGTGTGGCGCTGAGCCGGCCGGACAAATTCAACGGCCTGGACCTGGACATGATGTACGCACTGGTCGAGGCGGCGAAGCGCGTTCGCAAACAGACCGGTATTCGCGCCGTCATCCTGTCCGGCGAAGGCCAGGCCTTTTGCGCCGGGCTGGATTTTGCCAGCGTGACGCGACGGCCGGGCCGGCTGCTGGCCGGATTCCTGCCCTGGTTGAGCAAGGACAACCTGTTTCAGCGTCTTTGTCTGGCCTGGCGCGATCTGCCGGTCCCGGTGATCGCGGTCACTCACGGCTACTGCTTCGGCGGCGGCCTGCAGCTGGCCCTGGGCTGTGATTTCCGCTTTTCCGAGCCCGGCTGCGTGTTCTCGGTGATGGAGATCCAGTGGGGACTCATCCCGGACATGGGGGCGGCGGTGACCTTGCGCGCGCTGGTGCCGGTGGATGTGGCCATGGAACTGGCCATGACCGGCCGCAAGTTCGATGCCGAGGAGGCGCTCGCTCTGAATCTGGTCAGCCGGGTCGCGCCCGAGCCGCTTGCGGCGGCCGAGGCATTCGCCAGCACGCTGGCGGCGCAGTCGCCCGACGCGGTGCGCGCCGCCAAGCGCCTTTTCCGGGACACCCGCACCGGCTCGGAGCGACGCGCCCTGCGCCGCGAGCGCTGGCTGCAGCTCAAGCTGCTGCTGGGACGAAACCAGCGCGAGGCGATGCGGGCAAAGATGGAGAAGCGCGACCCCGACTTCCGCTGAACGCGACAGGGCACGGACGGCGGAACTTTCGTATTATCCCGTCAAGCAGATTCTGGAGGCCTGGAGCCGATGCCCATCGTCAGCTGCATCGTTGATCGATTCACGCAGTTTGCGGTGCTGGGAGCCGAGGAGATCGCTCTTCTGAGTGAACTGGAACTGGATCCCAGGAGCTATGCAGCCGGCACGGTACTGTGCAAAGCAGGTTCGACCGCCACGCAGCTATTCACCCTGGTCAAGGGCTGGGCCGGCATCGTCCGCCACTTCGCCGATGGCCGCCGCCAGGTGCTGGATCTTTACCTGCCGGGTCAGATCATGCGACTGCGCGAGCTGGGCTCCGAACAGGCCCAATCCGACCTGCTGGCCTTTACCGACATCGTGGCCTGCCCGTTTCCGCGCGAGCGAATCGACGAGTTGCTGGCCCGTCCACGGCTGGCGGGAGCTCTCCTGCTCACCTTGACTGCCGAACAGGGCCTGTTGACCGAACGCATCACCAACGTTGCCCGGCGCCCCGCGCTGGAGCGCATGGCGCATTTTCTCCTCGAGCTGCGAACACGTCTCGGCGCCGAGACGGGGGCATTCGAACTGCCGCTCACCCAGGACGTGATCGGCGACATGCTGGGACTCTCGTCCGTGCATGTCAGCCGAACCCTGGGTCGTTTGCGGAGATTGGGACTGGTCCACATGGCCGATGGCCAGGTGCGCCTGCTGGATATCGGCGCGCTCGAGACCTTGTCGGGCTTCCAAGTCGGCTATCTCAGCCGGCCGGGCCTGCCCGCCCAGACCGCGCCGGCTACACCGGTGGCCGCCGCCCCACAATGAAGAAAATGACCGCCAGGATCAGACCCACCACGAACAGGATCCATGCGATCTCCACCGCCACCCCGGCAATGCCCGACATACCCAGCACTCCTGCCACGATTGCGATGATCAAAAACATCAGGGCCCACGAAAACATGCCATCTCCTTGCATTGCGAGTGATGATCGAATGCTAGGCCGATGTCGTCCGTGACGCCTTAACCTGGGTTATCGCACGCTCGACCTAAGGGCACTACAGTCAGTGGTTGTTGTGCTCAATAGACGAGGAATGACATGAACAAGGATCAAGCTCAGGGCCGCTGGGACCGGGTTTCGGCGAAAATCAAGCAGACTTGGGGCGACCTCACCGACGACGAGGTGAAGAAAGCCGAAGGTAACAAGGACGAGTTGATCGCCCGCATCCGGGAAAAGTACGGCGACAGCAAGGAAACCATCGCTGAAAAGCTGAACGAACTGATGGAGGACTCCGACTCATGAGGACGATGCTGCGATCAATCGGTTTCAGCCTCGCCATCGCCTTCATGGCCACCATCGCCCTGACCGGCTGCCGCGAGCCCGGGCCAGCGGAAGAAGCCGGTCGCGACATCGACGAGGCGGTCGAGGACGCGCGCGATGCTCTGGACGAGCTGGGCGAAGACGCCGAGGACGCGCTGGAAGAAATCGAAGACGAAGTCGACTGAGCACCGCCAGCGCCAGCGGCCCGACCGGGACGACAGCCTCAAGGCCGGGCCGCTGCATTCCCCCTGTTCCCGGGACGACCAGGCGTTAGACTGCCGAATTCCTGATCAGGCATCGCACGCTATGCCCCACCAGCAACCGGTGCTCGAGGTCGTCACGCCGGACCGCCATCGCTTCGAACTGGTTCACGTGCCCGCGGCGCAGGCCCGGGCGCGGCTGTTGTTCCTGCCCGGCATGGGCGTCAGCGCCCGCCAGTACATCGACTTCGGCCAGGCGCTGGCCGGACACGGGCTCGAGACCTACGTGCATGAATGGCGCGGCATCGGGTCTTCCAGCCTGCGCGCCAGCCGCACCTCCGACTGGGCCTACCGGGAATTGCTGGAGCAGGACCTGCTGAGCGCGCTGGAAGGCATCCAGGCCGTCGGCGGCGATCAGCCCCTGGTTCTGGGCGGTCACAGCCTGGGTTCGCAGCTGGCCTGCATGCTGGGTGCGCGCCGGCCCGACGCCTGCCGCGGCCTGTTGATCGTGGCCGGCGGCGCCCCATACTGGAAATCCTTTGCCGGCTGGATGCGCTGGGGGCTGCCGGCACTGTTTGTCGGCATGCCCGGCGTGGCCGCAGCCGTCGGTCACTACCCCGGGCGCCGGCTCGGATTTGCCGGACGCGAGGCACGCGGCGTCATCCGCGACTGGACCTCGAGCGGGCGCAGCGGTATCTACGCCCCGCCCGGCATCGAACACGATCTGGAGCAGGCCATGCGCGATCTGAAAGTCCCGGCCTTCAGCCTGCGCATGGCCGACGACTGGTTCGTGCCGCAGTCTTCGCTGGACTGGCTGAAGGGAAAACTGGCCTCAGCCGATCACGAACAGGCCGTGCTGACCCGCGACCAGCTGGCAGGTCCGGCCGACCACTACCGCTGGATGCGCGAGCCGGACAGCAGCGCACTGGCGATCGCGCGGTGGCTGGATCGTCAATCCTGGCCCGAAGCTGCGAGCGCGGCCGCCAGCAAACGGGCATAAGCGCGCTCGCGCAGCGTGTCCGGACGCTCCAGGGCGAGGCGGGCCAGTTCCTCCGGGTATTGCCCGGGTCGACCGCGCCACAGCGCCGCGAGCAGGCTCCGGCGCCGTTGCGACCAGGCCTTGAGCTGCTTGAGAGCCGGAATCAGCCGCCGCTCGACTTCGCTGAAGTCGCTGCCGAAGGGCCAATCCGGAAACATCGGCGGCGCGAACACACTTGCCACCCGCTCCGGCGTATTGCGCCGGGCGGCGGCCGGGACCTGCCAGTTCCGCGCCAGTTTGCCGGCCGATTTCGCCCGCTCCACCAGTTCATCCTGGAATTCGGCGTCCATGATTCCGACCAACGCCTGGATGCACTCCTCGTCCGTGCGGCCGCGCAGATCGGCCACGCCGTACTCGGTCACCACCAGGTCGCGCAGGTGGCGTGGAATGGTTGTGTGTGGGTACTCCCAGACGATGTTGGAGTGGCGCTTTCCGCCGCTCTCGCGCACGGCGCGCAGCATCAGGATCGACCGCCCGTCGTCCATGGCGTGCGCCATGGCCACGAAGTTGTACTGACCGCCGACGCCGGAGACCACCTGGTGATCGGCCAATCCGTCAGACACCGCCGCACCGGTCGCGGTCACCATCATGCAGGTGTTGATGAAGCGCGCATGCTGGCGCTGGGCGATCTCCAGGCGCTCATTACCGCCGTAGAGCTGGTTCATGCGGCCGACGCCGTGCATGCGGAAACGCGGCCGCTCCGAGCGGTTCAGCTTGCGCAGGAAATCGTAGAACTCGTTGGAACCGAGAAAGAAACCGCCGTCCATGATTGCCCCGCTGCCGGCCTCCTCCAGGGATTCACCCGCGTTGACCCTCTGCTGCAGTTCCAGGTCGTCGAACACCTCGCGCTTGAGAATGCCGGCACGGTACAGGTGCATGAAGGCATCCATGAACATCTCGCTGGCGCCATACAGCCCGGCGCTGAAGCGCCCGTGCTCGTCGAGCGCGCAAGGCGCCGGCGCAAGCTCCGCCAGAACGGCGCGGTAGCGCGCGTTGTCGCGATGACGCAGGATCAGGCTGTGGATCAGCGCATCGCTGAGCGAGCCGATGCCGATCTGCAGCGTGCCGTCGTCGGCGACCAACCGGCTGGCATGGAAACCGACCGCGTGGTCCTGCGTCTCGACCGGGGTACGCGGCAGGGCGAACAGGCGCTGCCCGGGATCGGTGTCGATCAGCAGGTCGAAGAAATCCGGATCGATCACGGCATCGCCGGCCATGAAGGGCAGATCCGGGTGGACCTGGCCGATGTTGAAGCAGCGGCGTCCGGCGGCGTCCAGCCGCCGGCGCAGGTCCAGGCTGACGTCCGGATTGCTCGACAGGCTGAAACGCCCCTCTACCGGTCCGGCCACCAGCTGCAGGGTCAGGTTGACGCCGCGGTCGACCAGGTCGCGCGCCACGTGGGTGTAGTTCGAGGAAATGTAGTCGCGCTGGCGCTGCGCGTGGCCGAGCGCGGCACCGGACTGCAGGTAGAACTCGATGACGCGGACATTGTCCGGCAAGGCCTCGTCAGCCAGGTCGCGCAGATAGTCCAGGCGCGGATAATCGGCGCCGAAATGGCGCTCGAGGAACGGACCCGCCATGCGCGCTTCCAGCCAGTGACCGGGCTGGGGGATGTCCAGCGACAGCGCGGTCACGATCTCCAGGCGGATCGCACGGTCGGCTTTCGCTCTCTGGTAGAAGGCATTGACCAGCCGGTTGGGTTTGCCCAGCGCCAGCGGCAGGCCCATGACGATCTTGCCGTCGAGCTGCGCCAGGGCGCGATCCACGACCTCCTCGACACTCAAGCGCTGTTCGCCCATGGCTGACCTTCGTCCTGGTTTTCGGTGACTGTCTCCACGCTACCAGATTTCGACCCGGCCCCGGCATACCAGGCTTGCTGGAACCCGGGGCTACCAGGGGATGGTCTGGCCGTCCCAGGCGAAAAAACCGCCGCTGTCATCGGCACCAAGCTGGTCGATCACCTGAAGCAAGCGCTCGGCGACGAAGCGGGTGCTGAACAGCTTGTCTTCCGGCACGTTGGCCTGGAACGGCCGCGACAGGTCGGTATCGGTCGTGCCCGGATGCAGCGCCGCCAGCACCACGTTCTTGAACCGCCGACGCGCCTCGATCGAAGCCGTTTTCAGGATCTGGTTCAGCGCCGACTTGCTCGAGCGGTAGGCATACCAGCCGCCCAGGCGGTTGTCCCCGATCGAGCCGACGCGCGCCGACAAGGCAGCCAGCACGGCCTTGCCGTCAGTCGCCATCAACGGCAGGAGGTGACGGCACAGCATGGCCGGGCCCAGCGTGTTGACCGCGAAAACCCGCTGCATCTGCTCGAAATCCAGGTCTTCCAGGCGCTTCTCGGGCGCCAGACCGTCATCGCCGTGCAGGATGCCGGCCACGTTGATGACCAGGTGCGGACGCAACTGCTCGGCTCGCAACCCATCGGCCAGCGCTTCAAGCTGGCGCGGATCGGTGATGTCCAGCCGAAAGGTCTTCAGTCGCCCGGCGTGCTTCTCGCCCAGCCGGGCCAGGCCGCTCGAAGTATCGGGCCTGCGCGCGCAGGCCACCACCCGGCCGACCCGTTCTTCATCCAGCAAGCGCTGCACCAGCGCAAGGCCGATGCCGCGGCTGCTGCCCTGGACCAGGGCGGTGAAATCCCGCGGGAAAGAGTTCAGCATGAGTAGTGACGAGTCTGGGCGTCAGGGTCTCGTATCATAGGCAGCATGCATGCACATCTGATCAAATTCGGCGTTCTCGCCGTCCTGGCGCTGGTCATGCTGACCGCCTGCGCCTCCGGCCCGCGCCAGGTCCGCGGGGAATTGCCGCTGGTCACGCTGGAGTCGCTGGAACGCCAGGGTGACCGGATCACGCTGCTGCTCGGGTTGCGCAACGTCAACGACAGCCCGTTTCCGTTGACCGCGATTGAAGTGCGGCTGAGCAGCGGCGACCAGCGGCTGCTGAGCGTGGCCCACGAACCCGACTTCGAAATCACCCCGCGCGGCCGGGAAATCCTGACCCTGCGCGGGATCGGCGAGCCCGAGGGCTTGAGCCTGCTGGATCGCTTCGACCCCGATGCGGCGGCGCGCGAGAACCAGGAGCCGCTCAGGCGCATCGACTGGACCATGCAGGTGCAGTTGAGCGACGAGCGGGGCCGGGCACGCACCACCGAGGCCTCGGGCTTCCTGCATCCGGTTCCGGGCCAGCCCGGGCGCTTCCGGTAAAAATCGGTCGAATGCCGGCATCCCGGCATCAAGCCTGCGCTTTATCATTGGCGGTTTGCAATCCGCCCATGGAGTTCGCTCGATGACAATCGCCCTCTGGTGCATCCTGGTCGCCGCGGTCCTGCCCTACCTCGCGGTCTTTGTCGCCAAGGCCGGCGCCAAGGGCTTCGACAACCACCGGCCGCGCGCGTGGTACCAGAGTTTCGAGGGTTACCGGCAGCGCGCCCTGTGGGCCCAGCAGAACAGTTTCGAGATTTTCCCGCTGTTCGCCGCAGCGGTCATCATCGCCCACCTGGCCGGCGCCACCCAGGCCTGGGTGGATGGACTTGCCATCGCCTTTGTGGCCAGCCGAATTGCTTACCTGGTCTGCTACATCGCCGATCTTGCCCTGGCGCGTTCACTGGTCTGGACGCTGGGCTTCGGCTGCTGCGTGGCGCTGTTCATCATTGCCGCTTAAACTTCCGGCATATTGACGCCGGCGAGTTCAGGCCCTAGTCTGGCTGGCATCGCCCTGCTTGAATCGATCTGAAAGGACACCGAATCCATGAGCCTACGCATCACGCTGGACCTGAGCGACAAGGACATCGAGCATTTCCGCAATCTCGCCCGCAGCGCCATGGACGGCGCGCGCGAACTCCACCGCGATGCCATCATCGGGGGTGCCCGCGAACTGCTCAAGGAGGTGGATGAGAAAGTCGGATCGGACTACATCCGCACCCGCCTGGGCAAGATCAACGTGCTGATCGACATGCTCGAGGATCAGGGCTGGGGCATGAAGGAAGTCGGCCGGGGCCGTGTGCTGGCCGCGCTGGCTTATTTCAACAACCCGGAAGACCTGATCCCCGACAACGTTCCGGGGCTCGGCTATCTGGACGATGCCATCATGGTCGAACTTTTGTGTCGCGAACTGGAGCCGGAGATCGAAGCCTACGAAGACTTCGTCAAATACCGCGCTTCCGAAGCCAAGCGCCGCGGCATGGACCCGGCTGAACTCGACCGCGGCGACTTTCTCAAGGCCCGGGAACAAGCCCTGCTGGCCCGGATGCGCCGCCGCCGACGCGGCGGCGGTGGCGGCAGCAGAAGCCGCTCACCGTTCTCCTTGTTCGGTTCTTAGCATCTCGATATGCGGAATCCCGTCCTCCGGATAGGGTCCGCGAACGAACTCGAAACCGAGACTGGTGTAGAAGCGCTGCAGGTACTGCTGGGCTGAAATCCTCAGCCCCGACCCCGGAAAGCGCCTGCCGGCCAGGTCGACGGCCCGCTCCATCAACTCCCGGCCCAGGCCCGTGCGTCGCAACGCCAGGCTGGTCAGGACCCGCCCGATCGACGCCTCGGGGAAACGCAAACCCGGCGGCAGGATTCGGGCGTAGGCCGCAATCCTTCCGGCCGGATCGGCGGCCCATAGATGCAGCGCGCTGGCGTCCAGGCCGTCGAGATCCTGGTAGGGGCAGTCCTGTTCCACGACAAAGACCTCGACCCGGGCCGCTAGAATGGCGTACAGCGCTGGTCTGGACAGACCGTCGAAACTCGACTCGAGCCAGGTCAGCGCGGGGACATCCTGTTGTTTTCGAGTTCCGGTCATGGATTGACACGCGCCTGTTGCGATGAAGATCGATTTCTATGATATCCGCCTGCTGGCGGGCTTCGAGCTTGCGCCGGACTCGGTGTCCGAGCGCATGCTCGGCCGCGAGCAGGCCGCGAGGCTGGCCGAGGCCCTGGCCGAAGACCTGGCGCGCGCCGTCCCGGGCGTGGAACAGTCCGTGCTGGTTGCCGCCGGCAGCCTGCTGGAGCCGGCCGAGATGCTGCGTCCGGGTCTGCCGGTCTGGGCCGCCATGGCCGACCTGGCTGCCCCGCTGGTGCGCGAGCAGGGCACGGCGGCAAGAATTCTCGCCGTCGGCGCTCACGATGGCCGCCTGCCTGACCGCCGGCTGGCGGCTCCGCAAGTTCCGCCGCAGGGTCGCTTCGTCGGCATACCACTGTTGCTGGCGCTGGACCCGGAGGCCGGGCCGGCGCTGGAGCAAAGACTCGAGGCCGAGCTATTCGACCGGGGAAGCGTGGCCCCGCCGGCACGGGCCCTGCTGCAACAATTCAGCGGCGCGGAGTCCGTGCACGGTCAATTGCTGACCGTCAACGAC
>SKKM01000113.1 GCA_007121485.1 Wenzhouxiangella sp.
CCAGCCACCACAGCGCGCGGCTCCAGGCCGGCCACGGCAGTTCGGGATGCTGGTTGAGATAGCGCCACAGGCCGCGGTGCTTGTTCCACATCACGCGCACCGGGCGCGAGCGCGAGGACACACCGCCGGCGTGCGAGACGATCACGTTGGGCACCAGGCGCACCGTCCAGCCGGCCCGGCGCAGGCGGGCCATCAGGTCGACGTCCTCGAAATGCATGGGGTAGCGCTTGTCGAATCCTCCCACCTGCAGGAAGGCCGAGCGCCGGACCAGCATGCACGCGCCCGATACCGCCTCCACGGCGACCGGCTCGTCCGGCGGCGGCAGGTGCATCTGTTCGACGCCCTCGCGGCCGCCGCCCAGGATCTCGCCCAGCGCGCGTTTCCGGGTCGGCAGGCAACGCCGGCTGCCGCGCTGTTCGTCTCCGGCCATGTCGAACACGCGCCCCGAGACCATGGCGGCTTCGGGATGGGCGTCCAGCTCCGCCATCAGCGTTTGCAGGGAGTCGGGCAACAACAGGCAGTCCGGATTGATGATCAGCACAAACTCGGTCCGCGCCGCGCGCGCCGCGGTGTTGACGCCGCGGGCAAAACCCAGGTTACGCGGTGCATGACGCACGCGCACGCCCTCCCAGTCCGGCAGCCCGGCGGCACTGTCGTCACGCGAGTCGTTGTCGACCACCTCGATCAGGGGAAAGCGCCCGTGCCGCCCGCGCAGGGCCCGGATGCAGCGTTCCAGCCAGGGCCCGGAGTTGTAGTTGACGATCAGCGCCGTGACCCGCGCCAGCGCGGGGCCGGGAGCAGCGACGGTCTCGAGGCCCGTCATGCGCGATCGGCGCGGGCGGCTGCCCCGACGCCAGTCATGCCGGGCACGGGCGGTCCTGCACCAACTCCCGGTAGCGCGCGCAGATGCGTGCGCGCCGCTCGGCCATGGGGTCGGCCTGGATGAAGCGCTGGACGCGCTCGAGGTAGTCCGGGTGACGGGCCAGCAGAGCTTCCATGGCGCGCGCGTCAGGCCGCAAGCCCAGGGGGCCGAAGCTCGCGCCGCCCTCGTGAGCGACGTAGGCGGAGTCGCACAAGACGTGGATCCAGCCGGCCGCGCTGGCGCGGCAGCACCAGTCGTTTTCCTCGCCGTAGCCACGCCCGAAGGCCACTTCGTCGAAACCGCCGATCTGGTCGATGCAGGCGCGCCGCATGAACATGCAAAAACCCACCGTGGTCGGAACCGGCGTGTAGTCGCAAGGGCCCGACTCGCGACAGGCCCGGGCCCATTGCTCGGGCTGCTCGGGCCAGGGATTGCCGCGGCAGAACCCGGGAATGGAGGCGATTTCCCCGTTGTTGGTGAGTGGCGTCACCGAAGCAATGCGGGGGTTGCTGTCGGCACACTCCAGCATGGCTTGCAGCCAGCCTGAAGTAACCTGAGTATCGGAATTCAGCAGAATGACATCGTAGCGCCCAGCCAGCGCCATACCGAGGTTGGCCGTACCCACAAAGCCGATGTTGCGCCGATTGCGAACACCAATCCAGTGTTCAGGCAATCCGTCGATGATCTCGCTGATCGCCGGATCGGTCGATGCATCGTCGATCACGATGACCTGTACGTCGACAGAGACGAGGGATCTCTGGAGAGCCGAGAGGCAACGCTGCGTCTCCGCCGCACCATTGAATACCGGAACGATCAGCGTAACCATGGTCTCTAGGGCGGTCCGGGATGACCGTCGCCGTGGGCCAACCACTCGTACTGCAAGCGAACCAGACCCTGTTGCCTGGTCGGGTAGCGAACGCTGAACTCGGCGTCATGATTGTCGCAGGCTCTCAAACCCTCTGGATCCATGGCGCACACGCGGACAAAATAATCGCCCGGCATCAGCTGAAGCTGGCGGAACCGCACGCTCACCTGCCAGGCACCGTCCGCGGTCGGGCGCGGTTTGATACGGTCTTCCTCGGAGGAGATTCCGAATACGGGTGTGCCGTCCGCGCGAACGATCCCGAACAGCACCACGGGCGGCCGGCCATCAGGCGAACTGATCACGGTGCGGACAGCCAGATCTCCGGTGTCGCCGACCACCGCCGGATCCTCGGCCGGAACCATGATCTCCAGCTGCTTGACGCTTGGCAAGTGGGGCGAGGACGGAGTGGCCGCGACTTGCGCCGCGTCTTTTCTTTCGTGCCATGCCAGGTAGGCCTGGACCACATCGTGCACATCGCCCAGGGCGCGGGGTTTTCCCTGTTCCAGCCACAGGGCATGGCGGCACAGTTTCTGTACGTGGTACATGTTGTGAGACACCATGAGCATGGTTCCACCCTGGTCCAGATACTGTTCAATCCAGCGGATGCATTTCTTCTGGAAAGACTCGTCGCCGACGGCGAGAATTTCGTCGGTGATCAGCAGGTCAGGACTGACGGCGGCAATGATGGCGAATCCCAGTCGAACCACCATACCGGACGAGTAATGCTTGACCGGCTCATTGATGGATTTGCCGATATCGGCGAAAGCCAGGATATCAGCCAGTTTTTCCTCGATCTCACGCCGGCTCATGCCCAGCAAGGCGGCGTTCAGTCGCAGGTTTTCCAGACCCGTGTATTCGGGGTCGAAGCCGGCCCCAAGCTCCAGCAGCGCCGCCTGGCTTCCACGCCGCTCGACGCTGCCGGCAGAAGACGCAAGCACGCCGGTAATGATTTTGAGCAACGTGGACTTGCCGGCGCCGTTGGCGCCGATCAAAGCCAGGGACTCGCCGCGGCGAACTTCCAGATCGATGTCCTGCAGCACCGTGGTCCCGCCCTCGCTACGTCCGCGCGCAAGAATCTGCAAAAAGGCCCGAAAACGCTGCGACGATTGCACCGTCGGCGGATAAGTCTTGCGCACGCCGCTCAGGCGCAACAGCGGCGCATTCACAGGAAATCCTCAAAATGCGGGCTTAAGCGATCGAACACCAGATAGCCGATCCACGCGGCGGCTCCTGCGATCGCTATCAGAACGAGAAACACCCGATCTGGCAGCCACTTGCCCTCAAACAATGCGGCGCGGATTTCTTCCATCCACCAGGTCATGGGGTTGAGCAGAAGCCAGCGTCCGGATTCGCCCGGCAGCATATCCGGTGCGTACAGAATCGGAGTCAGGAAAAACCAGAACAGGAACAAGGTCGGGAGCAGCTGCTCAAGGTCGCGAACAAACACCTGAACGGCCGAAAAGAACAGCGCCAGACCGAAAGAGAACACAAACAGCGCCGCCAGCAACAGCAACAGATACGGCAAGGCGTACAAATGCAGGGGGATGCCGGCGATCATCAGAACCAGCAACACCACCGCATAGCCGATGAGCTGAAGCAGAAAGGCAGCCGTCTGGGTCGATGTGGCCAGCATGGCCCTCGGAACCGCAACCTTGGAGATCAGGGCCGCGTTCGATCGGATCGAACCGGCGCCGCGCAAAACGCCATCGGAAAAGGCCAGCCATGGCCACAAGGCAACGGCTAACCAGGCCACGAACGGCACCTCGAGTCCGGCCGGAACACGCGCCTGAAATATCACCCCGAATACAAACGCGTAGACCGCCAGAAGCAGCAACGGGGTGGCGACGACCCAGATCCAGGTAGTCGCGCCGGAACTCAGGGATCGGCGAATTTGACGGCCTGTAAGCTGAAAAAATAGCACAGCGGCAGGCTAATACTACCGGGCAGGCGGACGCTAGTCTTCGGACCCCATCAACTCCGAAACCTCACGCTCGTAAGCATCGTTGATGGCGTCCATCCGATGTCGTGCACGAAGACGCGCTATGGCACCTTCGGAGAATTCCGCAGGCTCGGAACCGAACTCGCGAAGCAGCCGCTCCAAAGCCTGCTGCAGGTGGCGCTGCCTGGCGATCGCCTCCGCCTGCTCACGCGCCTCCTCCCAATCCTGGCGCTGGCCGGGCCTGACTTGCTCGAGGCGCACCACGTGCCAACCGAAGGAGGATCGAACCGGCGGGAGCCAGACCCCCGGCGATGCTTCGTCCAAAGTGGCGGCGAGCTGCGTAACAAGAATCTCCAAGTCAATATCCTCAAACAGCCCACCGTTCTCGGAATAAGTGGGATCGTCAGTCAGCCCGCCAATCAATCCGCCGAAATCCTCCTCGGCCTCAACCAGTTGTTCGTGAGCTGCGATCGTCCTTCTCATCGCCGGAATCTCATCCTCGTCCCCGTCAACCGTGACGAGGACATGCCAGAAATCTACGGTGGCGGGGCTCTGGAACAGCTGCGGCTCGGTTAAAAAGATCTCGCGCGCCGGCGTCTCATAGCCGGCCAGTTCGACGCTCTCGAAGAAATGGCGCCGATAAGCGTCCGCCCCGTAGAGCAGGATCATCCGCTGCAAATCTCTCTGCGCTTGCTCGGTGTCCAGGAGTCCCAGTTCGTTGGCGCGCGAGAAAAACCCGCTCAGACGCACCAGATTCTCCAGCATTTGGGCAATCCTCTGCGGGCTGGACAAGACCGCTCCTCGGTCTTCAGCAGGTACACGCTCTTCCAGCATGGCGTCCAGCATGTCATCTGTCACCACAGCATCCCCCTGGCGGAGCAGGATGGGACTGACGAAGTCGGTACTCCAAGAAATCCCCCATTGATCGGCTGATTCAGAGGCAGAAACGGGGGATGCGCCACCGGCCGCGACAGCGACCAGCAGCGTCGACATCAAGAAGAAAGCTTGTGCTCGCATCGGCTCAATCAATTGGGGGCGTAGAGAACTCCGCAGAATGTGTTCTGCGGACAGTTCGATTGCAGTTGACCAACGGGCGTTCCTGCCGGCGAGCTGGAGTGAACGATATTGAGATAGTAGTCCTTGTTGGATTCCAGCTTGCAAGCCCGGGTGGTCTGCGTTCCGCCGATTCGGATTCGATCAATCAACTGCGTCAGAACGAAGTAACAACCGGTCTCGGCCAGAATGCTGTCGCGGTCAAAATTCCCGGAACATTCCGAGATAGTGGCGATACGCGGGGTGACGGTGACCCCAGAACCCGGCCCTTCGTGGGCAATGTCTGCCAACTGAGTGGGACCAAAATCACCTGTGGAAAATTTAATCGCCAGATACTCGTTGGGGCTTTGACGACCGATACCAAAGCGCTGGGGATTTCCGCCACCATCCGGAAAAGACTGTCTGAAAATCCCCTCCCAAGTGCTGCAATCCCGGCTACCATCAAAGCCCACACCTGCGCGCCATACGCAACTGAGGTTGCCAGTGGTCAGCTGAGTCCATCCCGAAGGGGCCTGTCTTTCCGGCGCGCCGCACTGGGTCGGCCCGGATGGGTCAGTTCCAGCCAAAACCGATACCCGAATCGGCCCGGCAGTGGATACGACCGGTCCATTGCGACACTCGATGGCGGCGTCGTATTCGCCCACCTGGACATTATTAGTGCTGACGGTCTGGCCAATCGTGTTCGCCGGCGGCTTGCCGCTAGCCGACCATCCCGGCATGCCCAGTCCTTCACATTCCCAGGCTCCCCGGCTATTCCAGCGGAATACCGCGTTGCTGCCCTGCGACAACTCGACGACCGGGACAGAGCCGGTAACGGCAGCCACATTGTTTACAGAAAACGTTTGTAGCGCAACGTTGACATCGCCACAATCCTGAGTGGTAGCCTGGCAGGCCTGCGGATCAACGGGTGTGGCCCTCAGATCGCCAGTGTCGGGATCGATTACGACGGTCCCCTGCAGGGGGATTTCCACCGGATCGGGAGTGGTTTGGAGAATCAGTTTGGGCCGGTCGGCCAAGGCGCTTTGACCACTCAGCACCAGAACTGCTAGCAGAACCGTGGTGAGTGCCAAGGTCTTCAACTTTGCTTCGTGCATAACGTGTGACTTTTCCATGGGATTACAAGTGCCTGGCTGGGTCGGACCGGGCGGGACATGCTGTTGGACCGCCAAAACTGCGATCCATTCGCCGTCGCGCACAAATATTACTTCTTTATTGTACTACCTGCTCACCAAAAGAAGAGGGCCGCCCAACGGCGGCCCTCCAGATTCCCGAAACTGCTCCGGGAAGGTGCAGCGTGCTTAGTCAGCAGGCGAAGCGACCACGATGCTGCGCGAACCACGGTGCTGGAAGGTACCACCGTAGTTGGCCAGCACACCACCGGCGAGTGCACCGTTGGTGTAAGTCGTCACGCCGAAGCCGATCACAGGCAAGCCTTCGACGACCAAACCGTTGTCGTCAGCCGAAGCCTGACGGCGGGTTACCCCAACGCCGCTTGCGGCCGGAACCTGCGCCAGGTCAAACCGGGCCCAACCGCTGCTGTAAGGCAGAGCAAAGTTGGTGAACCCGAGGGGCGCTTGTGCCCGTGCCGGCTCCGCGAGTATTTCCGTCACGTCCGGTACAGTTTCACCGGAGGCGCCAAAGCGAACCACGTTGGCCTCACGGCACAGCTGGAAAAGCTGGACTGCACTCGGGGGCGGCGGCGGCGAGACGATGGGCGGACCCAGCGGATCGGTCGGTTCGGTTTCCTCACGGTCCCAGAAGCGGAAGCGAATGTCTTCACAGGCGTAGTGCAGAACCGGCGCTGCTGCCGTACCGCGGTTGTGCCAGGTGCGGGTAAACGGCGGGATCGGAGCGTTCGGTGCCACGAAACCACCCAGCGCGTCGGTGTGGAAGCGCTTGGTCGGGAATGTCAGAACCCATTCAGTGCGGGCAGCGAGATCCTGATCGGTGATGTACTCGTTCATCAGCATGTCGAACGCCAGCACAGCGTTCAGGCCGAACAGCGGACTCTCGTAGCTGAGTTCCACCAGCTCACCGTTGTTGAAAACGAAGGCCTCTTCGCTGTTGCCTTGCGCAAGCGAAGGGAACAGCGAATCCGGGCGGGTGTGGCGAGTGGTGCCCTGAGCCCAGAAACCGTCGACGGCCGTGGCATTGTAAGAGAACATCGTGCCTTCGGCGACGTTGATGATGGATGCAGATCCAAACAGACCGCCGCTGGCGCCCCTTTCGGTGTCAAAGCCGAAGGTCGGATCAAAGTTTTCGCTGGTGTCATCCCACGGCAGACCGCTACCCTGAGTCCATGCCAGGACCGGAATATCGCAGTTGCGGGGCTCGCCGTTCACGTGCTTGGTCACCCACGGAATGATGGCAGGGTCGGACGTCTTCGGCGCGCTCGTCGGCTGCGCCAACAGGGTCCCCATTTCGATGATTTCGATGTAACCGGAGGCGGTACGCTCGACGCCGGTCGGACCGAGGTCAGCTTTCTCGCCGGTAAATTCGAAAGTCAGGAATTCCTGCTCGCCGCCAGCACCGAAAATGTATGGCACCGTACAGGTATTGTCAGTGGTGACCATTTTCGCGCCACCGTCAGCGGTAGCGGTAACCGCCGCGGTCCACACGTCGAACGGCGACATGTAAATGTTGAAGTCGAGAACTTCACGAGAGTTCAGCGCTTCAATGAAGCGGATTTTCACTGCCTTGCCACGCTCGGTGGTATTCGTGATTGAAATGAGAGTGTCATTTCCGCCACGCGCAGTGTAGTAAGGGAACAGCAGAACCTGACCAAGTCCGTCCGGGTTGACGTTGACGGCGTTTGCCACGCCGGCCATCCCCGCCACTCCCGTCAGGCCCGCCAGTACCGCGGTCGTCAAGGTATTTCTTTTCATTACAACACTCCTAAAGTTGTTGGACACAGGGCTCTGTGTTAAGCGCATGCGGCATGGGCGGCGCTCTTGCGCCCACACCGACGAGCGAATTCTACGGCATTCGCGGACCGTTTGTAAAGTACTTGGTAAATCGTCAATTCCTCGAAAACCACCAGTCATCCTCGACGCGGATCCAAACCTCGTCGACTGCACGTTCCATATCCAGGTTCCGGAGCGGCCCGGGCGCAGCCGGAACCCGGTAGGTCACCCGCACTCGAACGTTGCACACGTCACCGTCGCAGTCTATCGACTCCAGTTCGGCCGCCTGCCAACGAACCGGCCGTGCCGCCATGTCCCTGGCGAAATCAAAGCGCGGATTCATTTGCCGGAAACCCGGCGAATGGTACTCCCAGGACGTCTCGAAGTCACGCTCCAGCATCAAGTTCCAGCGTGCCATCACGCGCTCTTCCAGGGTTTCGCGCGGTGGAGCAGGCTCACCACCGCACGCCGACAGCAGCAGCCCCACCGCAAGAAAGACAGGCAAAACGAAAAATTGTTTTTTCATTGCTTTTCAGTTTGGTTGGAAATCTGGACTAATCGGCAGCTGCCCGCCGCAGCGGCTGCAGCCCGCGGAACTGGCGCACCATTTCGTCGGAGACCTCGCTCAGGCGGTCGCTGGAGTCGATCACCGATGGCGTGATCAGCACCAGGGTTTCGGTGCGCACGGCCTCGTTGCGGGTCTGGCGGAACAGGGCGCCGATACCGGGGACACGCTGGATTCCGGGCACGCCGGAGCGCGACTGGGTCTCATCGTCCTGGATCAGGCCACCCAGCATGATGGTCTGGCCGGACTGGATGGCGACGTCGGTCTGGATGGAGCGGGTGTTGATGGTGGGGTTGTCGCCAACCCCCGGCGCGCCGGGAGAGGACACTTCCTGGCGGATATCGAGGTAGACCAGGCCGCCGGGGTTGACCCTGGGGGTGACGTTCAGGGTCACGCCGGTGCTGATGAACTGCACGTTGCCGATGGTGCTGGCCGTCTCGCCGACAGTGCCGCCGACGAAGCGGGTCGACTGCACCGGCAGCTGGCTACCCACGTTGATCACGGCGTTGGAGTTGTTGCGGACCATCAGCGAGGGCGACGAGATCGTGCGCACGTTGGAGATGGTTTCCAGCGCGTCGATCGTGGCGGCGACGAAGGTGCGGTCGACGGCGCGCCGGGTCAGGTTACCCAGAGCGCCCGTGCCGGCGCCAAAAATGAGCGCGTTCTGATCGCGGCTGGGTGCGAATCCATCCGGGAGGGAGGGCCCGCCGGCGTCCGGGCCGCGGTTGGCCAGGTACCAGGCCACGCCGTAGCGCAGCTGGTCGGTCAGCTCCACGATCAGCACCTGGGCCTCGACCAGCACCTGCAGCGGCTCTTCATCAAGGCGGCGGATGGCCGACAGGATCGAGTCGTACTGCGCCGGCGTGGCCTGGATCAACAGCGAGTTGGTCTCGGTGACGGCGGTGATGCGCACATCGCCGTCCTCGCCCAATGCCAGACCGCCTTCCGTGGCGCGCGGCTGTTCGGTTCGCCGCGTGTCTTCACGCTGGCGCTGCATTTCTCCGGCGCTGGTGATGGTCGCCGGTTCCATTCCCGGGGCGAGTGTGCCGCGCTCGGTGCGCGGACGGGTGGTTCGCGTGGCGGTGGTACCGAAGATATCGCTGAGGTAGCCGGCCAGAACGTCGGCCTCCAGGTTCTTGACGGCGTAGACCCAGAGCCGCGCGCCGGCACCCGGGCTGGAGCGGTCGAGCCGGGCAATCCAGCGCTCGGCCTCATCCAGGTAGTGCTCATTGGGGGTAATCACCATGATGGCGTTCAGGCGCTCCAGCGGCAGGAACCGGAACATGCCGGCCAACGGCG
>SKKM01000225.1 GCA_007121485.1 Wenzhouxiangella sp.
CGACCAGGTTGGGCTCGCGCTGAGCGTCCATCAGCTGGGCGTTGCGCAGGATCTCGAATACCGTGTTGGTGATCCCTTCCGGCTCTTCCAGATCGAAATAGGGATTGGGCCCGATTTCGGTGTGGAAGTAGACGATGTCGCGCACCACCGCTGACAACAGCTCGCGGATGCCCTTGATCATCTTGCCGTCGACAAAAGCGCCGGCCGGCGCATTTTCCACGTCGATGCGCATGCCGCGATTGACCTGGTGGACCTGGATGCGGAAGTCCGCGTAGGCGCGCAGCATGGATTCGGCATCGTCGCCCTGCTCGCCCGAGTTGAGCACGGCCAGGGCGCACTGGCGCAACACCTCACCGACTTCCTCGCTGGCGTCCGACAGGCGCGCCACTTCCTCGCGCGAGAGCATGTTCAGGGTGCCGGAAGGATAGACCGTGGTCGAAACCTTGTCTCCAGCGGCGGAAAAGGGTTTATTCGTGTGATCGTCCATCGCCACATTATCTATGGAATGACCGGCCGCAGGGAATGAAATCGGGCAACCCAGGTTGCTTGATTTGTGACCGGCAAGACCTTTATAGTGGGTAAACAAGATACAATGCATAGGAGGGGTTTACAGAGTCTCGACTAGCCTCACTGATTAACCGCAGTCGCATTGGCCCACGTCGCAGACTCAGTAGAGGAGGAGCGTCATGGGCACCGGGTGTCCGGACAGGCTCAAGACAGGCGGCGGACCGCGAATCTGGATTCGCGCGGTGTTGCTGTTGCTGGTCGGCGCGTTGACCCTCGTCGTCCTGTTTTCCGGGCCTGACCAGACAGCAGTTTCCCCAAGCGACCCTTCGAGCTGGCGGCCGGCTCTCCAGGCTGAGCGCGAAAGCAGCCGCGAGTCGGCAGCTATTCCGCTCGACCACGACCAACGTCGATCGACCTTGGATTCCGCCCGGCGCTCGAGCATTCAGCCCGTGGATTCATCGCCGGTGACCCGGCGCGCCGAACCGGCATCCGCATCATCCTCCGCCCCTCCTGACGGAATCGCTTCCGAGACAGCACACCCAGAAAGTCCGCTCTCATCGGATGATGCCGACCCCGCAGGCGAAGACGGCTGGTCGATCGCCGGGACCGTATTCGACGACGCGGGCACTCCATTACCCGGGATTGCCGTACACGCCCAAGAAAGCCAGCAGAGGGCGGTGACAGATGCACTCGGCATGTTCGAGCTTGATCGGCTTGAGGCCGGCGCGCACAGGCTCTTTGTGGAGGAAAGCGCCAGATACCACGGAACCCAGACGTCGGTCTTGGCCGGTACCCACGCCGCTGATTTGCACCTGCAACGCAAGGGCAGCATCAAGATCTATGGCCAGGTTTTCGACTTCAACGGGCAGCCCGTCATCAACGGAAGCGTGCGCGTGCTGGGCACCCGGGAACAACAGCAGACCGACAACACAGGGGCCTATGAAGTCCAGGCCGAACTGACCCGTGCCGGTACCCAGCCTGTCTTGGACTTCACGCACCCGGACTTTCGAGATGTGCGCAAGCGCGTCGCAACCCATACCGACGACCAGTTCGCCGCGGTACGAGTGGATGTGGTCATGGACGCCGAGCACCAAAGCGTACCGGTTTTGGGATGGGTCATTGGCCCTCATGGCGAAGCGGTAGCGGACGCTCGTGTCAACCTTTCATCCCAGCAACCGCAGGCTTTTTATTCAACGATCAGCGATGAACGAGGTGAATTCAGCTTCGATGAGGTCGAGATCGGCACGGCCTACCGGATCAGGATCGATCCTCCGGCCGCCCGATACAAGCGCTACCTATCCGACGTCTTCGAAATCGGCCCGGACGGCGCTGTGCATGAAGCCGTCCTGCAGGCCAGCGATGAATCTGTATTGTCTGGCCTGATCGTCGATCTTCAGGGCCAACCCGTCCCAGATCTCACCTTCTGGTTGCGCAACACGCAGGTACCTGCATTCCGCAGCGCCACGATTACCACCGGCCGACAAGGGCATTTCGAAGCGATTCAGGTTCCGGCCGGCAGCATCCAGCTGGGAACGACATCGGTACCAGCCCTGCGTGCATCGGGCATCGTCCTGGCGCCGGGAGAAACCAGAGAGGTTCTGATCCCTGTCGATTGGGGGCAGGCATGGCTGCTGGGCCGCGTGGTGGATGATGCCGGCGAACCCGTCTCTCGAGCCAACGTCGTCGCCCAATGGGAGCGACAGTTTCCAGACGTCGTCAGTTCATCCCGGCGTCAGACCCTGACCGACCTCGGCGGTTACTTCAATTTCGCCAACCTGGGAGCGTCAACGTATCGGATCACCGTCCAAGCCGATGGGTTCGCCACCACTCGCACGCAGGTTGCCCTTCAACCCGGCGATGAAACGATCATCCAGTTGCGGCGCGAGAAGTCGCCGGACACTCCATGAGGCTGATACTGCTGACATCGCCGATCGCCCGATTTGGCTTCCACGCCGTCTGCGGCGCCAGCCTGTGGATCTGGTTTCTGGCGGCAATCGCCGCACCTTTGGAACTGGAGGTCATGACCCGGGCCGACAGCGGCGCAGGTAGCCTGCGTGAAGCGCTGGAGACCGCAGCAGCCATCCCGGAGCGACCCGTACGCATTCACTTCGGAAACCGCAACGGATTGTTTTCAACCCCGCAGACGATCGAGCTTGAATCGCCGTTGCCCTTGGTTGTCGGCAAGGTGACCATCGACGGATTCATCCGCAACTTGCTGTGGCGGGCCTATGGGGCCACCATCAGCGGCGCCGATACCCACCGGATCCTGGAAGTCGCCGAGGGCGGCAGCCTGCACCTGAGCGGCGTGACCTTGCGCTACGGCCGGGCCAAGTCTGGCGGCGCCATTCTCAATCGCGGCCGGCTCGAAGTCGAAGGTGTGAGCCTGTTCGACAATAGCGCGGTCAGCGAAGGCGGTGCCATCACCAATCTCGGTGAGCTCTGGCTCATTAACTCCACCGTGGCCTGGAACGAGGCTCCTCGCGGTGGTGGCCTGGCCCATGTCGCCGGCAACGCCCGGCTCATCAACGCCACCCTGTACCAGAACGAGTCGGACGAAGGTGCAGCACTATGGAGCCAGTCGGCGCTGCACCTCGCCAACACCATCCTCGCTGGCGACCCCGGTCTCGCCCACTGCGTCAACGACGGGCCTTTGAGCGCAGCGACCACGCACAACCTGATTCAAGGGCCGCAGCGCGGTTGTGGCGAACCCCTGCTGACCGTCGACCCTGAAATCGAAGCCCGCCTCGGCTATTACAACGGGCCGACACCCACTCTCCCCACGGGCGGCGCCAGCCCGGTCATCAACCTGGGCCTTAACGAGGCGGCGGTCAACGCCCGGGGCGAAACCCTGCGCTGGGACCAACGCGGCAACGGCGACCCGCGCTTCGCCAGCGGGTTTACCGATATTGGCGCCTTTGAGCGTCAGGGTCACCTGCCGTCCGAATTCATCGTCGATACGATAGAAGACACGGGCCTGCGCGCCTGTTCCCGCGCCGCCGCAGCCGACTGTCCGCTGCGCGCCGCCCTCCAGTTGGCCGCAGCTGCCAGGCACAGCACCCCGATCCGGTTCCATCCGGACATCTTCGATGAGCCGCGGATCATCGCCCTACCGCACATCCCCGAACTCGGAGACCAAGTCATCCTGATGGATGGTAAAGGCACGGCGGGCATCACCATCACGGTGCCCGAAGCGGTGACTTGGGAGGCGGTCAACGGGGTCCGTATTGAGGTCCGATCCCAATCGGTCACAACACAGCCATGACTCTCCTGTTCAGCAACAAAACCCGATGCCACGAACACGAGGACACAGGCCGGCTGGTGGGCGCCAGCCCTGCGGTCCAGAGACTGAAGAAGGCGATCGCGAAGATGGCTCGGGCCGACCTCCCGGTGCTCATCACCGGCGAGACAGGAACCGGCAAGGAACTGATTGCGCGACGCCTGCATGAGAGGTCATCCCGCGCGCAGGGGCCATTCGTCGCAGTCAACTGCCCGGCTGTGCCGCCGGATCTGTTTCAGGCCGAACTGTTCGGCTACGAGAAGGGCGCATTCACGGGCGCCGAGCGGCGCAACACCGGGCGGATCGACGCCGCTCAGGGCGGCACCCTGTTACTCGACGAAATCGGCGACCTGCCTCAGGATGTTCAGGCGGTACTGCTGAGATTCCTGCAGGAAGGCTCCTTCGAGCGCCTTGGCAGCGTCCAGCCGATTACCGCCGATGTCCGTATCCTGGCGGCAACCCACATCGACCTGTCGGCAGCCGTGGCCACTGGGCGGTTCCGCGAAGATCTCTTCTACCGCTTGAACGCACTGCATATCCATAGCCCCCCGCTGCGCGATCGTGGCCCAGACAAGCTGCTGCTGGCGGAGCATTTTCTCGTCGAATGCAACCGACAGCTTGGCCTGAGCAAACACCAACTCAGTGAAGACGCGCGACAGCGAATCCTTGAACATGACTGGCCCGGCAATGTGCGCGAAGTCCGCAACCGGATCCTGCAGGCGCTGGTGCTGTGCGAAGGGCATCAGATCACTGCCGCCGGCCTTGAACTCGCCGACAACGGGGAAACCACAAGCGACTGCAATGACTGTCCCGGCACGCTTGTCGATTATCGACACGCGGCAGAACGTGAAGCGATTGAATGCGCGTTACGCGCCACCGGCGGATGCGTGCCAGCGGCCGCTGAGCGCCTGGCCATCTCCCGCGCCCAACTTTATCGCCTGATCAAGACGCTCGGCGTATCCGTCAAGGCACCTTGATCTAAATCCGGCCTGTTCCCCATCAGAGCTCACCGGCGACGTCCTTAGTGGGCCTGAAAGCGATCAGCAAAAATCACGTCCGCGGGCTCGTCGTCTTCCAACGCCCGTTCAAAGGCCCCGATATCGCAAGCATCACCCTGGGGTCGGGCGATTCCTCGTTGATCGGTCGCCACTGGCGTCATGCCGTCGAGTTCGGTGCAGTCGCTTGCCAACTCCAGTGCAATGCTGTCGGCACCCAAAGCATGGGTCCGGGTCGGTCCCCCGTTGTCGGCCAACGGCTCAAGCCCGATCTGGACTGACGAGAACTGTTCAAAGCCGGGACAGGAACCGTCTGTGTGCAGGTTGATCCCGGTGACCTCGAACGAGATGCCTGCTTGATTATCGCAGTCACCGCCCAGGGGATTGTCGGCGATCAGGCTGTTTCTGATCCGGGCAAAACCCTCGTTGATGACACCGCCACCGAACCCTCCCAGATTGCCGACAATACTGGAAAACACCACGGTCACCTGGCCGCCGAAATTATCCACGCCTCCGCCGGCAAACTCGGCGGAGTTCTCCGAGATCGTGGTATTGATCAAGGTCAACTCGGCATTTTCACTGTTGGCTATCCCACCGCCCGTATCAGCCACGTTCCCCGACACCGTACTGTCTTCAATTCTGGCCGTTCCGAAATTATCGACCCCGCCACCCACTGCAAAACCCTCTGGAATGGCGGTGTTTCCGCTGATCGTGCTTTGCTGCAAGAGGAGGCTACCGTCGTTGGCGATTCCACCACCGGCAACCTCTGCGCTACAGGCCGTGATGATGACTTCCGAGAGAACCAGGCTACCCTTGTTCCAGACGCATCCCCCGAGCCCGAGACCACCATTCTGCTCTTCTTGGGCAAGGCCTTGTTTCAGGGTCAGTCCGGAGATTGAAGAGCTCACACCGCTGTCGATTTCAAAGAGCTGATGGGCTTGCTGGCCGCTTATGGCGATGCGGTGAGCTCCTGGGCCGACAATCTGCAGGTCTTGCTCGATCATCGGCAGTGCGGATTGCAACAGGATCGTCCCGCTCAAGCCCGGTTCAAATTCAATGGTGTCTTCGCCCTGATTGGCATTGGCCGCTTCAATCAGCTCTCTGATGGTGCCTGAACCTGAGTCATCGAGGCTAGTAACCATGAGTTCGGCAGCGCTGCTGGCCGAAGCGAAAGCCATCCAGATCGATGCCGTGGCACACCCCGTAAAAAATCCTAATTTGGTCATGTCTTTTCCAGTCCATCGAGCCATAAAGACGGCCGGAAACGCTCTCGCATTTCCGGCCGCGTCATTTGAGTTGAGAAGAAGGCGGGGCGCCAAGACGCCCCGCCGCCCTGACGTGGCCTACATGGCCGGAACCACCTTGATGCCGTTACCGTTGGCCGAACTGCAGGCCCGCGCACTGCCAGCCGGTCCAGGGAAGGGCGATATGCCGTCGAAAATCTCGGTCGAGGCGTCCAGTTCACGGTCGCCGCAGTCGCTACCGATGCCGTTATTGAACGCATCCACCTGGTCGATCCAGGAACCGAGTTCGGGACCGCCACCACCTGCGATGCAGGCTGCATTGGCCTCGGCGAACAACTGCTCGACGCTGGTGCCGGTGCAATCAGGGTCTCCGCCGCTGACGACGCAGTTCAGGGCCATGGCGGTGAGCTGGCGTGCCAGCTGTCGCTGCTGCTGACCCTCGATCCTGACACACATGGCTTCGACTGCTGAGTTGACGTTACCAACGTTGGTATTGTCGATGGTCTGACCGCAGATCGACAGTTCACCACCGGCAGCATCGATAACGAGCTGGGTAAGATTGCTCGATCGACGGTGCTCGGTACCGGCATGGGTGCCCCAGAATCCCGGCGTACGGCAGATTTCCTCAGCCGGCACTTCGACTTCACAGTCAGCGGTGGCCGTTGCGTCAACGATGTTGTCAAAACCGTCGATGCTGCACTCAACACTGGCAGTGTTCGAAATGGTGGGGAATTCTTCGGCAAGGACCAAACGGCTGGCCGTGATCGGATCACTGACTTCGCCGGCATCCAGACTGACCGCTTCGTCGACGATCCCAGCTTCTGGATCATTGACCAGACAATCTAGCGCCGCATTACCGGTATTGCTTACCGTGATGCTCCACTCGATCGTATCGCCCGCCAGGACTGGATCCGGGCTGCACTGCTTGGCCAGTTCAACATCAGGATCGATGATGTCCAGCGAATGGCTGTCGGAGTCGGAAGCCTGGTTGTCAAACCCAACCACGTCACAAGTGATCGTGGCCACGTTGACCAGCGGGTTGTCATCGTCAGCAGACACCGTGTAGGTAAACGTCTGCGGTACACCGGCTTCGAACGCGCCCAGGTCGCCCAGAACATCGTCGCTACCCGTGCAGTTCTCCAGCGCACCCACGCCTTCGTTGGTGAAGCCGATGGTGTAGGTCACTTCGTCACCCACCTTGGCCGAGTCCGGAGCGGACTTGGTCACCTCGATGGCCGGATCGACCCAGTTCAGCGAGTGGCTGTCGGAGTCGGACGCCTGGTTGTCGAAGCCGACCACATCGCAGGTGATCGTGGCCACGTTGACCAGCGGGTTGTCATCATCGGCAGACACCGTGTAGGTAAACGTCTGCGGCACGCCGTCTTCGAACGCACCCAGGTTGCCCAGAACATCGTCGCTACCCGTGCAGTTCTCCAGCGCGCCCACGCCTTCGTTGGTGAAGCCGATGGTGTAGGTCACTTCGTCACCCACCTTGGCCGAGTCCGGACCGGACTTGGTCACCTCGATGGCCGGATTGATCAAATCGACTTCGTGATCATCACCGGCTAGCAGGCTGACCGTGTTGACCGGACCGACTGCATCGCAAGTCAGTTCAGCCTGGTTCGGCAGCGGGTTAGGATCCGTGGCCAGCGCAGTGCGTGACGCAGTCACGATGGTGTTGCCCGGAGGCAAGTTCGCGTCAGGACCGAAGAAAATACCCAGGAGGTCGTCTTCGGCGACACAATTGTCCAGGCTCACATCGCTCAGGTTTTGCAGGGTGAAGGTATAGTCGACATCGTCCCCCACCTTGGCGATCAAGTCGCCTTCCTTCGTCAAATCCAAGCCAACACAAACCAGGTTGGCCGGATCATCGTCGGTTACCGTCGTTCCGTCGTCTTTCGATGTCCCTTCGACCAGAGCGATATTTTCAAAGACTCCGCTCTCGCCGCACACGAGCGCCTGGCTCAGTTCGTCGATGTTGCCCGAGTCCAGCGTCAGGGACTGCGCGGCATCGAGATCCCCGATATTGAAATCAACAATACCGAGCGTTGGGTCGGTAATGATGACGTTCTCCAGATCGGCGGTGCCGGTATTGGTCACGATCAGGCGATAATCAGCGCCACTGGGGAATGCCGCATAAGGCGCACTGTCGACCTCATTGGCGTCGAACCAGGTGATGCCGCCATCGATGCTGATCTCCTTGATCAACTGGATATCCGGAACCGACTCAAGCTGAATCAACAGTGAGCCACTGGCGGTCGCAGACAGCGTCTCACAGTCACCAGTCGTGCTGAATGCAGACGTCAGGCTCAGGGGGGTTAAATCCGTTCCCTGGTCCCGCACGAGCACGTCAAAGTCGACCGAACAAAAGTCTCCGGGGCCCGCAAGCGTCAGCGCATCGAAGGAAAAATCGACGATGCCGTCACTTTCAACACCGCTAGTGGCGCCGCAGCTTCCATCAACATTGCCAGCAAACTCGATCGGTTGTTCCCCGCTCGGACTGACGTCATTGCCAAACTGGCACGGCACCAGATCGACATTATTGTTACAGGTCAAAGCGAATCGGATGGGGTGGTCACCTCCGATCGTCCAGGGGTCTGATTGGAGCCCCCGCGTAGGCCTTAAGGAAACTCGGACCAGCTGACCAGGTTCCAACGGAGATGTCTCCAATGGAATCGGGTCAGCAGGATCAAGCAGAACCGAGAATCCTCCGGCACAGGTTTCAGCCCTGGCCTGCATGGACAACACGGTTGCCGCCATCACTGCAAGCAAACCGATGGTAAGCGACCTCAACGGTCGTACAAGTAAAGCTTTCATCATTTCGCACTCCCTTGCTCGTCAAGCATTTGGTGGAGACTGACCCGGACTGCAACGAACAGCGGCCCGGACTGTAGGGGCACTCCATGCAATATGCACACCAAAATTGTAAGCTATTGATTTTAAGCAGCTAAAAATGCATCGACGCTCAAGTCAGGTATTCGACTCTCAGAGCCGAGTCATCAGCACCATCGCGCAGACCGCATCTCGAGCGGGCCGGGTCACGAGATACGACCGGAGCCACCGTAAATGACTCACTTCACATGGTGCCTAGCTGACATTGAAAGACAAGTTCTTTTCTGAGACATCCATTCTCAGAATTGAGAAACTTCGATAACCCCAAGGCCTGAACCAGCGTGGGGTCATGCCCGTTGCCGTGTCACTGACCGGAAGCCAGACGGACAAAGCGGAGGCGACGCTGCGTTCCAGCTCCGGCAGGCGTAGGGGCCAAAAAAAACGGCCAGCGCAAAGCTGGCCGTTTGATCAAATGCTTCCGGGCCCGAGAGCCCGGAAGATTCAGCGATCGATCAGAAGTCGTAACGCAGGGTCAG
>SKKM01000220.1 GCA_007121485.1 Wenzhouxiangella sp.
GCATCTGGGTGATGGTCAGCACCAGGTCGGTGGCGGTGGTGCCCTCGGGCAGCTTGCCGGTCAGCTTGAAGCCGATCACCTGCGGGATCAGCATGGAAATGGGCTGGCCGAGCATGGCGGCCTCGGCCTCGATGCCGCCCACGCCCCAGCCCAGGATGCCCAGGCCGTTGATCATGGTGGTGTGCGAGTCGGTGCCGACCACGGTGTCGGGCCAGGCCATCAGCTCGCCGTCGACCTTCTCGCCGAAGACCACGCGCGAGAGGTGCTCGAGGTTGACCTGGTGCACGATGCCGGTGTTGGGCGGTACGACCTTGAAGTTGTCGAAGGCGCCCTGGCCCCAGCGCAGGAAGGCGTAGCGTTCCTTGTTGCGCTGGAATTCGATGCGGTTGTTCAGGTCCAGTGCGTCGGCGCGGCCGTAGTTGTCGACCTGCACCGAGTGGTCGATGACCAGTTCGGCCGGCGAGAGCGGGTTGATGCGCTTCGGATCGCCGCCAAGCTTTTTCATGGCGTCGCGCATGGCCGCCAGGTCGACGATGGCCGGCACGCCGGTGAAGTCCTGCAGGATCACGCGGGCCGGGGTGAAGGAGATCTCGGTATCCGGCTCGGCCTTGGCGTCCCAGTTGGCCAGGCCGGCAACATCGCTTTCGGTGATGTTGAGCCCGTCCTCGTGACGGAGCAGGTTTTCCAGCAGGACTTTCAGGGAGTAGGGCAGTCGCTCGACTGCCGGGTGCTTTTCGGCCAGTTTCTCGAGGCTGTAAAAGCCGTAGGTCTTGCCGGCGGCATCAAACTGATCGCGGCAGCCAAGCTCGTCACGCATGCGATATTCCTCCAGGGTCGTGAGTGGGCCGCGGTCGGGCGGGTCGGCAGAACCTCGGAACCGCAGCGGTTTTCAGCCCTTCATTTTAACATGCGACTTTCCGGACAGAACCGCCGGAAGCCGGTGTGCCAGGTCAGCCCGGCCGGGTCAAGGCGTGACCCTTTCAGGCTGCCAGAAGCTGTTCGGCCTGGTGCAGCATGCGCCGGCGCTGGAACAGCAGCCGCCACTGCCTGCCGCCCACCTGCTGCCACAGGAACGCCGAACGCACGCCGGCCAGCAGCAGTGCGCGCACGAAAGCCACCTTTTCCGTCTGGCGCAGGTATTCCGGCTTGCCGCTGACGGTCAGGCGGAAGGGCAGGCTGGAGATGTGGCGTTCGTAGACATCGGCGAGCTGGCTGACCACGCAGTCGTCCAGCGGCTCTTCCGTGTCGCGCCAGGCCGACTCGACCAGGCTGATCTCGCGGCCCAGCGCGTCCTGCCGCGTCCGGTCGCGCTGCACGGCGCGGGCGAGCTTGCCGAGACCCAGGGCGTAATTCAGGCTGATCAGGCTGTCCTGGCTGTTGCGCGGGCCGAACAGTTCCACCATGACGCGCAAGCCCAGGCGAACGCCCTCCAGGCCGCCGTAGACGGCTTCGGTGGAGCTGGGCTGCAGGTTGAAGATGCTGTCCAGGCTGGCGCGGGCGGCCTGCTGGCTGCAGTTGCCCGAAGTGGCGGTCTGGCGCACCAGTTCGCCCACTTGCAGCATACCGGCGAAAGCGATCGTCGCGTCTCTCATGGCGCGTATTCAGGCCTGCGTAGCGGTCAAGGTTGAGGATTTCATCCAGTCCGGTACCGGCGCGTCGCAGCTCGCGATCACCCCGCCACCCAGACAGACTTCGCCATCGTACAACACGACGGACTGACCCGGCGTTACCGCTCGCTGTGCCTGCTCGAAGGCCAGCGTCAGGCGCTCGCGGTCGGCGGCCAGCACCGTGCAGGCCTGGTCAGGCTGGCGATAGCGGACCTTGGCCCCCAGGCTGGCACCGGGCGCCGGCGGGCTGCCGCTGATCCAGTTGACCTGAACCGCCTCCAGCCGGGTCGACATCAGCAGCGGGTGCGTGCTGTCCTGGACCGCGCACAGGCGGTTGCCCTGCAGGTCCTTGGCCGCGACATACCAGGGCGCCTCATTGAAGCCGGCCCGGCCGCCGATATCCAGGCCCTTGCGCTGGCCCAGGGTGTAGTGGATCAAGCCCTTGTGCTGACCGATGAGCTCGCCCTCGGGCGTGAGGATCGGGCCCGGCTCGGCGCTCAGGTACTGGTCGATGAAGCGGTCATAGTTGCGCTCGCCGATGAAGCAGATGCCGGTGGAATCCTTCTTGCGCGCCACCGCCAGTCCGGCTTCGGCCGCCAGCGCCCGCACCTCGGACTTTTCCATTTCGCCCAGGGGGAAAAGCGCCCGCTGCAATTGCTCCTGGCTCAGCGCGTAGAGAAAGTAGCTCTGGTCCTTGGCCGGATCGCGGCCCTTGAGCAGCGCGACACTGCCGTCCGGATTGTCCCGGCGGCGGGCGTAGTGACCGGTCGCGATCCATCGCGCGCCGAGATCGCGCGCGTGTTCGACAAAGGCCTTGAACTTGATCTCGCGGTTGCACAGCACGTCCGGATTGGGCGTTCGCCCGGCCTTGAGTTCGGCCAGAAAGTGCTCGAACACCCCGTCCCAGTATTCGGCCGAAAAGTTTCGACCGTGAAACGGAATGCCGAGCTGCTCGCACACCCGCCGCGCATCGGCCGCGTCTTTTTCGGCCGTGCAGCCGGACAGAACGTCGTCCTCCTCCCAGTTCTTCATGAACATCCCGGCGATGACGTGCCCCTTCAGCTGGAGCAGCCAGGCCGTCGTCGCCGAGTCCACCCCGCCAGACAGCGCGACCATGATGTCGGGGATCTTGTTAGCCATGTTCGGCTAGATGGGGGCGAAAAGACGAAAAGGAACCGCAGATGAACGCAGATGAACGCCGATGAGCAAATTCAAATGCAGGGTGACAAGCATCGCGAACTCCTCGCGAGCATGGGGCATCCGGTACCACCTGACCTTGCACGAAAACCTATCCGCGTTCATCCGCGTTCATCTGCGGTTCCCTGTCCCTCTCCTCAGCGACGTCAGAAAACAACTCCGGACTCATGAGATCGATGAAACGCTCGGCCTGGGGCGAGAGGTAGGCGCCGCGGCGCATGACCACGCCGTAGGAGCGGCGCGGGAAGAATTCGCTCATGTCGCGCATGGCCAGGCGCTGGCGGTCGGCCTCGGTGATGCAGATGCTGGTCACGATCGAAATCCCCATGCCGTAGGCGACGTAGCGCTTGATCACTTCCCAGCCCCCGACTTCCAGCGCGACCCGGAACGGCAGCTGGTGCTTGCGGAACACCATGTCGACCATCTGGAAGGTGGTCAGCCGGCGCGGCGGGAGAATCAGCCCGTGCGGGCTGATGTCGGCCAGGGTGACGCGGCGGCGTCTCGCGAGCGGGTGATCCGGGCTCATGATCAGCACCGGGTTGAAACGATATATGGGCTGGTAGTCGATGTCGTTCGGCACGTCCAGCATGGAGCCGACGGCGAAGTCCACCTGGTCCTCGCGGATCATCCCCAGGCCGTCGGCACCGGTGACGTTGTGCAGGTGAACGTGGATGCCCGGGTGCTGGCGGCGGAAGCGGATCATCAGCGAGGGCAACAGGTGCATGATGGTCGACTCACCCGCGGCGATGCGGATTTCGCCGCTTTCCAGCGATCCGTAGCGCCGGGCGAACTCGTCGGGCAGGGCATCGATGCGGTCGACCAGCGGCCGGGCCATTTCCAGCAGCGCCTTGCCCGCCGGCGTCAGCTGCAGCCTGGGCCCGTGGCGGGTGAACAAGGTTTGCCGCAGTTCTTCTTCCAGGGCGCGGATCTGCTGGCTCACCGAAGGCTGGCTGAGATACAGTCGCTCCGCCGCCGCCGACACGCTGCCCGTGCGCGCGGTCTGGATGAATGCGCGTAAATGCTTGAGCAAATTGCCCTTGTACATGCGCTGCTCCGGGGTGCTTGCAGTATTTGTTAAACTGATACTGTAAATCGAAAGATTTAATTTGCCAAATACTGACTTGCCCTCTAGTCTCAATAAGTTGACCGTACGCCACCGAACGGAATCCCATGAATCAAGGCTCCCAGCAACACCCCTCTGACACGCTCAGCCACGACGGCCCGCCGCCGGAGTTCACCGCCGAACTGCCGGCCGCTGCGCAGCCACTGTTTTCAACCGCCATGCTCAAGCTGCTGGGCCAGTTGGGCAGCCGTTATCGCGGCCGGGTGGATGAGTTGCTGGCGGCTCGGCGTGAGCGCCAGCAAGCCTTCAATGCCGGTGCAGTGCCTGATTTCGACCCGGAGACCGCGGAGATCCGCGGCGGCGGGTGGCGAGTGGCGCCGATCCCGGCGGATTTGCGCGACCGCCGCGTGGAAATCACCGGCCCTGTCGATCGCAAGATGATCATCAACGCCCTCAATTCCGGAGCCCGCGTGTTCATGGCCGACTGCGAGGATTCCTCGACCCCGACCTGGGAAAACATGGTCGAGGGCCAGGTCAACCTGCACGACGCGGTCAAGCGCGACATCGAACTGACCCAGCCGGATGGCAAGCACTACAAGCTGGAGGGCGAGCCGGCGGTGCTGATCGTGCGCCCGCGCGGCTGGCACCTCGATGAAAAGCATGTCCAGGTGGACGGTCGACCCTTGCCCGGCGGCATCTTCGACGCGGCGGTCTACCTGTACAACAATGCCCGGACCCTGATCAGCCACGGTTCCGGTCCGTACCTGTATCTGCCGAAGCTCGAGCACTGGCGCGAAGCCGAGCTTTGGGAGGCGGTGTTGACCGACATCGAGAAGGCCCTGCAGCTGGAGCCCGGCACGGTCAAGGTCACGGTGTTGATCGAGACCCTGCCGGCGGTGTTCCAGATGGACGAGATCCTGCACGCGCTGAAGAGCCGCATCGTCGGTTTGAACTGCGGTCGCTGGGACTATATCTTCAGCTATATCAAGTGTTTCCAGAAGCATGCTGATAAAGTGCTTCCGGATCGTGCGCAGGTGACCATGAAGGTGCCTTTCCTGAGCGCCTACTCGCAGCTGCTGATCAAGACCTGCCACCGCCGCGGCGCCTTCGCCATGGGCGGCATGGCGGCGCAGATCCCGATCAAGGGCGACGAGGCGGCCAACGAGGCGGCGCTGGCCAAGGTGCGCGAGGACAAGGAGCGCGAGGCCAAAAACGGCCACGACGGCACCTGGGTGGCACATCCCGGGCTGATTCCGGTCGCCATGGACATTTTCGACCGCCACCTCGGCGAGCATCCCAACCAGCTGCACGTCAAGCGCGAGGATGTGGCGGTGACTGCCGCCGACCTGATCCAGCCCTGCGAGGGCACGATCACCGAGGCCGGCGTGCGCGGCAACCTGAACGTCGCCATCCGCTACATGGCGGCCTGGCTGGGCGGCCAGGGTTGCGTGCCGATCAATCACCTGATGGAAGACGCGGCGACCGCCGAGATTGCGCGCACCCAGGTCTGGCAGTGGATCCGCCACCCGGCCGGCCGGCTGGACGACGGTCGTGATATCGACCTGGAACTGATCCGCAGCTGGCAGGGCGAGGAACTGGACGCCATCCGCGCCGAGGTGGGCGAAGAAGCCTTCGCCGCCGGCCACTTCCAGTCCGCGGCCGACCTGATCGCCGAGGCCACCGAAAACGACGACCTGGTCGAGTTTCTGACCCTGCCGGGCTACGCCCGCCTGGCCTGATTTCTACCCAAGCTCAATCCAAGGAAGGGAGCACCCAAGCAATGAACGACGCGAACCGCATTATCGAGATGGAAAAGGACTGGCTGGAGAACCCGCGCTGGAAAGGCGTGGAACGGCCCTATGACGCCGCCGAGGTGATGCGCCTGCGCGGTTCTGTCACCATCGAGTACACGCTGGCCCGGATGGGCTCGGAAAAGCTCTGGCGGCTGATGCACGAGGAAGACTTCGTCAACGCCCTGGGCGCGCTGACCGGCAACCAGGCCATGCAGCAGGTGCGCGCCGGCCTGAAGGCCATTTACCTGTCCGGCTGGCAGGTCGCGGCCGACGCCAACCTGGCCGGCCAGATGTACCCCGACCAGTCGCTGTACCCGGCCGACTCGGTTCCCGCGGTGGTCAAACGCATCAACAACACCTTCCAGCGCGCCGACCAGATCCAGAGCGCCGAGGGCAAGGGCAACATCGACTGGTTCGCGCCCATCGTGGCCGATGCCGAGGCCGGCTTCGGCGGCGTACTGAACGCGCACGAACTGATGAAGGGCATGATCGAGGCCGGTGCCGCCGGCGTGCACTTCGAAGACCAGCTGGCCTCGGCCAAGAAGTGCGGCCACATGGGCGGCAAGGTCCTGGTGCCGACCCAGGAGGCCATCCAGAAACTGGTCGCGGCGCGCCTGGCGGCCGACATCTGCAACGTGCCGACCATCATCGTCGCCCGCACCGACGCCATGGGCGCCAACCTGCTGACCTCGGATATCGACCCGCGCGACCAGGAGTTCACCACCGGCGAGCGCACGGTCGAGGGCTTCTACCGGGTCAAGCCCGGCCTCGAGCAGGCCATTTCGCGCGGCCTGGCCTATGCGCCGTATGCCGACCTGGTGTGGTGCGAAACCTCCACGCCCAGCCTGGAGCAGGCCAAGCAGTTCGCCGAGGCCATGCACGACAAGCATCCGGGCCAGCTGCTGGCCTACAACTGCTCGCCCAGCTTCAACTGGAAAAAGAACCTGTCGGACAGCGACATCGCGCGTTTCCAGCGCGAGCTGGGCGCGATGGGCTACAAGTTCCAGTTCATCACCCTGGCCGGCTTCCACGCTCTCAACCACTCGATGTTCCAACTGGCCCGCGGCTACAAGGCGCGCCAGATGGAGGCCTACGTGGAACTGCAGGAAGCCGAATTCGCCGCCGAGTCGCAGGGCTACACCGCCACGCGCCACCAGCGCGAGGTCGGAACCGGCTATTTCGACCAGCTGACCCAGGCCATCAGCGGCGGCGCCTCGTCGCTCAGCGCGCTGTCGGGTTCGACCGAGGAAGAGCAGTTCGAGGAGCACTGATTCGACGTTGAAATCCTCTTGAGTCTGCCGCAGTATGATGTTGGTCAATTCAACACCTGCTGCGGCAGACCATGTCGGACAAGGAGCACCAAAAGCCTGAGGTGCCGGGCAGCGGCCTGGCCCTGGAAGAGGCGCGGCCCAAGCTGCGCCGTCCCCCCCTTTACAAGGTCGTCATTCTCAACGACGACTATACGCCCATGGAGTTCGTGGTCCTGGTGCTGAAGCAGTTCTTCGGCCTGACCCACGACAAGGCGACCGCCATCATGTTGCACATTCACACCCGCGGCCGCGGTGTGGCCGGCATATTTACCTACGAGATCGCCGAGACCAAGGTCATCCAGGTCAACGAGTGCGCTCGAGAGCACGAACACCCCCTGCAGTGTACGCTGGAGGAGGCGGAAGACTGACCGGGCCCCGGCGCGGCACCCTTGAGCCTCACGGTGGTCCAAACACAGTGGAAGCACGCAACATTCGACATCCAAAGGCGTATCAACGATGTTCAGCAAGGACCTAGAACTTTCCATCTCGCAGGCCTACAACACGGCCCGCGGCAAGCGCCACGAGTTCCTGACCGTGGAGCACCTGCTGCTTGCCCTGCTGGACACCCCCTCCGCGCGCGACGTGTTCGACGCCTGCGGTGTGGACATCAAGCGGCTCGGTCATGATCTGAACCAGATCCTGGAAGAAACCATTCCGGTCCTGTCGGCAGGCGACCAGCGCGACACCCAGCCCACGGTCGGCTTCCAGCGCGTGCTCCAGCGCGCGCTCTACCACGTGCAGTCGGCCGAGCGCAAGGAAGTGCTCGGCGCCAACGTCCTGGTCGCGATGTTCGGCGAGAAGGACTCGCACGCCGTCTACCTGATGGGCAAGCAGGATCTGTCCCGGCTCGACGTCGTCAACTACATCTCCCACGGCATCAGCAAGCGCGACGAAGACTCAGGGCAGGATGCCTCGGCCACCCGCGGGGGCGCCGCGGCCGGTGCCGCCGACGAGGAGAAATCGGCGCTGGCGGCCTATGCCACCAACCTGAACGAGCGCGCCCGTGCCGACCAGATCGACCCGCTGATCGGTCGCGCCCTGGAAGTGGAGCGGACCATCCAGATCCTTTGCCGGCGGCGCAAGAACAACCCGCTCTACGTCGGCGAATCCGGGGTCGGCAAGACCGCCCTGGCCGAGGGCCTGGCACGCCGCATCGTCGAGGGCGAGGTGCCTGAAATCCTGCTCGACGCCGAGATCTGGGCGCTGGACCTGGGCTCGCTGCTGGCCGGCACCAAGTACCGCGGCGACTTCGAGAAGCGGCTGAAAGCCATCCTGGCCGAACTCAAGCAGCGCCCGAAGTCGGTCCTGTTCATCGACGAGATTCACACCATCATCGGCGCCGGGGCGGCCTCGGGCGGCGTCATGGACGCCTCCAACCTGATCAAGCCGGTGCTGGCCAACGGCGAATTGCGCTGCATCGGATCGACCACTTTCGAGGAATATCGCGGCGTGTTCGAGAAGGATCGTGCGCTGGCGCGGCGCTTCCAGAAAATCGACATCGTCGAGCCGACCGTGGGCGAGACCATCGAGATCTTGAACGGGCTCAAACACCGCTTCGAGGAACATCACGGCGTGCAGTACAGTCCGGAAGCCCTGGAAGCGGCGGCCACGCTGTCGGCCCGCCACATCAACGACCGCCACCTGCCCGACAAGGCCATCGACGTGATCGACGAGGCCGGCGCGCGCGAGCGCCTGAAGGCCCCGGACGACCGGGTTGAAATGCTCGGCGTGCACGAGATCGAGGAAGTGGTGGCGCGCATGGCGCGCATTCCGCCGCGACAGGTCTCGCGCTCGGACCGCGATGCGCTGAAAACCCTGGAGCGCGACCTCAAGATGGTCGTGTTCGGCCAGGACGAAGCCATCACCACGCTGTCGGCGGCGATCAAGATGTCGCGTTCCGGCCTGGGCGACGCCGACCGGCCGATCGGCAGCTTCCTGTTCGCCGGCCCGACCGGCGTGGGCAAGACCGAGGTCACCCGCCAGCTGGCCATGACCCTGGGGATCGAGCTGATCCGCTTCGACATGTCCGAGTACATGGAAGCGCACACCGTCTCGCGCCTGGTCGGGGCGCCGCCCGGGTATGTCGGATTCGACCGCGGCGGGCTGTTGACCGAGGCGATCACCCAGACCCCGCACGCCGTGCTGCTGCTCGACGAGATCGAGAAGGCCCATCCGGACGTCTACAACCTGCTGCTGCAGATCATGGACCA
>SKKM01000123.1 GCA_007121485.1 Wenzhouxiangella sp.
AGGCTGGCCACCTTGACCGCGCCCGGCAGGGCCAGCAGGCGCGCCGTGCGCTGCAGGCGGGCCTGCGAGTCCAGTACGATGCGCAGCGGCTGCCGTTCAGCGCCGCCCAGGCGCACGTTCAAGCTTGGATTATCCGCCAGGACGGTACCGATTCCCGTCATCACCGCCGAGGCCCGTGCGCGCCAGCGCTGACCGTCATGCCGCGCCGGCTCGGACGTGATCCACTGCGAAAGCCCATCCGGACCGGCCGTGCGGCCGTCCAGGCTGCAGGCGAGCTTGACGCGCACCCAGGGCCGACCGCGCTCGTGCCGGCTGACAAAACCAATGTTGAGCTCGCGCGCAGGCGCTTCCAGCAGACCCGAGCGCACGCCGATGCCGGCCGCGCGCAGGCGCTCCAGGCCTGAACCGGCCACGCGCGGGTGCGGGTCTCCGGCGGCGACCACCACCTCGGCGATGCCTGCGGCAATCAGCGCATCGGCACAGGGCGGCGTGCGGCCGTGGTGGCTGCACGGCTCCAGGGTGACGAAGGCGGTTGCGCCCCGCGCGCGCGCGCCGGCCTCGGCCACGGCCAGGGCTTCGGCATGCGGCTCACCGGCGCGGCGATGCCAACCCCGGCCGACGACTTCGCCATCCCGCACCAGCAAACAGCCCACCCGCGGATTGGGATCGGTGGTCCACAGGCCCTTCTCCGCCAGGCGAAGGGCCTCGGCCATGTGGCGATGATCATTGGCGGAAAATTCCATGTTCTCGGCGCATCTCTCTGCGGGGCCCAATCTGGAATCCGGGGCGCCACACTGCGCTGTGACCCAAGGCGGCGGACCTTCACCTTCCGAAGGGTCTAACGACCCTCCGGCCAACAATTGCGGCCCATATACACAACGGTTCCCGCCGTCCCAAAGGCGCTAATGTACCAGTTCATGTTCGGTTTCGCGGGTCGGCGACGTTTGGTTTAGAGAGCCCGCCTTCAACCGGCAGAAGCGAGATGCGACACCGTCCAAGTCAGTTGTACCCCAATCACACCTGCAGGTCGCGCCGGTTCTTTTCCGGGTTTCGGTTCTGGCCTAAATATGCCTGGTGTCTTGGTTTTCTTCTTGCTTTTGGGACTTCGGGATGGGCTGAGGAGCTGTGGGAGGAAGATCCGGTTGAACTTCCGACCAGGCTGTTTCTCGCGCCTGAGCGTGTGTCCAGCGGATCGGCGGTCCGAGTTTCGGCGACCAATCTGGACGCCGGCAGCTACAGCCTGGGCTTGCAGCGGAGTTTCATGATTCAGGTCTGGGCCAGCGGACTAGTCCCGAATGAGGACGGCGTCTTGGACACCTGGCTCGAACTGCCCGAGGATCTCGTGTCAGGTAGCTGGATCGTACGACTGCGGCGGAGCGATCCAACGGCCACCGTGGCCTCACGAACCCTGCAGATCGTGCCCGGTGTTTCGATCACCCTCGATCGCGGCGGCGCCAACCGCGGCGAATGGGTGACCGCCACCATCGGCGAGCATCTGCCGGGCACGTTGCGCCTGGACGTGGCAACTTACCCGGTCCTCGGCCCGATTCCCACCAACGGACAGCCGGGCGAGTATCGCTTTCGCATGCCAAGCAATCCTGCCATCGCTCTGCCGCCCTCCCCCGAGGTTACCGTGCGGAACTTCACCGGCTCGGTCGAATCGGGCCGCGGCGTCACGAACATCAGGGCAATCACCCCGATTGCCCCCAGTGTCGAAGCCATCCAGTGGGTCCAGCAACCCACTCAGTATCGCGGCGAATTCAGGCCTGGGGAAAGCATCGTTCTGACCGGCCGCATTCGCTACAGCGGCGGCTCGCCACGAGGCATCGTGGTCACCCCCATGCTGACCCTTCCCGGCGTGGGCACTCTCCCGATCGGCAGCGGCTTGAGCACGGTCCAGGAAGACGGCTCGTTCAGCGTGACGGCTGTCGTGCCCTCGCTCAAGGCCGGATTGCCCTATACCGGCTTTACCGGGCCGACCCGGGGCGAGATCGGACTGGCCTTTACCGAGCCGCGGCGCCAGCGCCGCCTGGACCCGGGTGACCTGACGCCGACCGACCTGGCCGCCACGATCCCCGAAGGACTGCTGGCCAGCCTGCGTCTTGGTGATTTCCTCATCGTCCCCGACACCGATGGAGACCCGCGACTGACCGTTCGATTGGTCGACCCCGACGGCAACCAGCCCATCGAAGGCGCCACTGTCGTCCTGGACACCCGCGCCGAACTCAAGCCGCTTCAGGACATCGGCGGCTTCATCAACCGCATCTCGATCCAGGACGCGGCAATGCAGTTGGCGGTTCCGATCGATCTGGACTTCGGCAGCATCCGGACCCAGGTCAGCACCACCGCGAACGAGGCGCACCCCGGGGTCGGCGGCGGTGTTTTCGGGAGCGACGGACTGGTGCCCTTCACCACGGAATGCGGGCCGACGCTGGCGCGCGGGATCACCGATGCCGAAGGCCGTTTTGAAGCGCGTTTCGACCGCGAGTGGCTGCTATCCCAGGCCGCCAGCGTCAACGGCGCGCCGATCTACGTGCCGGTCCGCATCTTCATGGACGGCATCCGCGTGGGCTACGCGCTGATGGATGGCAGCAGGCCGCAGCAGTCCATTTACGACATTGCCTGGCATGTCCAGAGCGAGCGCTTCTACGGCATGAACCCGGAGACGGGCCAGTACGACCGGCCTCTGGGTCCGAACCCCTCCCTTACCTTCGACATCCCCAGGATGCCGCCCTTGGCGGTTCCGCTGGTCCCGTTCGACGTTCGTGCCCCGGGCGCCCAACGGCGCGTCGACGGCAACGGCGTCGAGCGCTTCCATATCGGCCCAACCTTCCCCGACCTGTTTTCCCAAGCGCACTGGTACGACGAGATCGAAGATCTGAAAATCCGCGTCGAGCTTGACGAACTGCGCTTCGGCGCCCTGCAGAGCCTGAGAATCGAGGTCGGTGGCGAAACGGTCAATTCCCGCTTCTTCCCCCTGGCAGGTCCGAACTGCTCCTCAACGCTGGGTGATGTCAAGGGCTATAACATCAGCCTGCCGGACACCTACCGCCTGCCGCGCGGAGAAACCTTCGTCACCGTGCGCATCACAACCGCCAGCGGTCTGCAGGGCAGCCGGGTGGTTCGGATCAACAGTGACCCCTGGCCGAGCTGGCTGCTGGATTTCGGCGTCAAGTACGTCGATCACCGCATCCGCTGGACGCCAAAAAAGATCACGCTCACGGCGCGCGAAGTGAGCGGCCTGAACACCGCCCTGTCCGCCAACATCCCGGTCAACAACATCGGCCAGATCGACAACCAGACCGAGATCGCACCGGCCCTGGTTCGCCACGTCATCTTTCCAGGCATCAACTGGGAAAACTTCGAGCGCCGATTCGACAGCGACAACGTGGCCCTGTCACGGCAGACCGACCGCGCCCAAACCACCAGTTCGCTGATGCCTTCCACGCGCGTGAGTTTCGGCTCCACAACGCCCCAGATCGTGGTCGATACCGGCCGCATCCCGCTGTTCCGGGCCGTCTGGGGCTTCTGGCCGCTGGTGAGCGCAACGGTCGGCGCCGATGCCTGGTTCCGCGCGTTCTACGCGATGTGGGGTGAGGTGACCGTGTCGGAGGAGCTGAGCGTGCGCACCACCCTGACCACTCGTCCGGGCACCACCACCCAGGTTTCGGCTTTTATCAATCTCAGTGCTCTGCTCGGGCTACTGAGCGCCACCGGCGAGGCCCAGGGCGGGCTGACACTGACCATGCCGATCGAGGTACGGGACGATGTCCGAGCTGACGTGACCGAATGCCTGCGCTTTGTCATCGACATGGCGGTCACTGCCAGCGTCGGTCCCTGCCCGTTCTGTCTCAGCACGGGCCCGCATACCAGCAACATCGCCGAACTCTACCGTCCGGATACGCAATTGTGCCGACTCCCGCCCATTCCGCGCTCGACGGTTTCGTTCATCGACGTTGCGGCCATCCCGGCCATGCACATGGAGGCGCAGGTGGTTCCCTGGCAGTTCGAACAGGGCATGTCCATCCGAAACGACAAGGGCATCATCAAGGCTCGACGCACATCGGGCGGGGTTCCGACCGGCACGGAGTGGGCGCTCAATCCCCCGCTACAGGGACAGGGAGAAGGCAAGCATCCCACGCTGGCGCCGCTGGGCAATGGCCGCTGGCTGGCGGCCTGGGCCCAGAGTGGCGTGCCCAAGGCGGTCATGGATGGGCCGGACCGGGAGTGGGGAGTATTCCGGCGAGCCCAGAACTTCGGCATTCGCTACAGCTACTTCAACGGCGTTGACTGGTCGACGCCCGACTGGCTACCGAACGCACGGCCCGACCAGACGCGCGGCACGCTGATGGTCGCCCAGGGCCGACCGCAGCTGTCCGGCTGCCCGTCCGATGTGCCCGGCTGTCCGGTCAACGGCCGGGCGGTAGTGGTCTGGATCAACGAATTCGGCTTCCCGTTTCCGGTCAGCGCACCCGGCGCGGACAGCCGCAAGCCGAGCGCCCTTTACTACGCCCAGTTCTTCGGCGGCAACCTGCAGTGGACGGTTGGCGTTCCGGTCGACACGGCCAATCCGGCCAATCCGGCCGCACCGAACCCGCTCGTCATGCCGAGTACGCACCGGGCCAGGGCGACCTGGGCGGTGGTCGACGGCGAAGTTGCTCCGATCATTGGCTGGGTCGAGAACGCCACGGCCATGGACGATCCGGCCCAGAGCCGCATCCGCTACCGCATCATCAAGCCGCAGCTGACGGCCCAGACGCCTCCGCTGCCGCTGAACGTGAGCTGGTTCGACATGAACTGGGGTTACGGCAAGCTGCACATGGCCTACACGGTCGGTCAGCCCGGCGCCTTCACCGGAACCCAGTTGACCGTACACCAGGCCTTGGGCACATGCACCGGCAACAGCTGCAACCTGGACGGAGGCGAGATCCGCGACGGCAACAACCGCACGCTGTACGCCGAATCGGTCAGCGTGGCGCCGCGGGCGGACGGCTCATCGCAGCTCAGCATGCGCGGACTGGGCTTTGGCCCCTTGCCACAAGGCCGCTCACTGCGCAGCAGCGACGCGATCGGCACGGTCCAGGCCAGCGGTGACTTGCTGCTGGCCGCCGTGCGACCAACCAGCCGCATTGCCCAGATCACGGCGATCAGCAACGACGGCGCCCTGCACTGGTCGCCCTCCCAGGCGTCCGAAGCCGGCGGCAGCATCATGCTGGCGTCCGGCACCCTGATCGGCCTGAACTCCGAAGCAAATCTGGAGTTGCAGACTCGGGGTTACGGGCGCACCAGCGCGGCCGGCCGCGCCCAGGAGATCGACGAAGGGTTCAGCCTGTTCAGTCTGCCGGACCTGCCGGACTTCGTGATCACCTCGGCCGAGGTGCTGCAGGATCGGCTGCCCGAAGACACCAGCCAGATTACCGTGCGCGCCACCGTCGCCAACCGCGGAGCCGCCTTCGTCGCCGACCCCAGCCCGCTGCAACTGGGCGCGGTCTGGGATGACTCTGCGCTGTATGGCCTGGCAGCCGGCGTAACCACCATCCAGGCGCTGGACAGCGGCGAGCAGGTCGAGGTCGAATTCAGCTTCAACCCGCCCGTCAACGGCCACCCGGACCAGGCCCGCAGGCTCGTACTGCACGTCAATCCCCTGGGCGCGCGGCGGGAGCGCGACGGTAGCAACAACACCTACGAGTTGGTCATCGGCGCCCTGCCAAGGCCCACCGGGCTGCTGGCGCTGGGCCACGGGCACCGGGCCAGCCTGTCGCTGTTCTGGGAGCCCGTCGACGACTCGCGGGTCGCCGGCTACCGCGTCTATCGCAAGGATCCCAGCCAGGAGGAATTCGAGCCGGTCGGCGCCAATTTCGAGTCCGGCTGGACCGATCTGTTCGCGCGCCGGGACGTCGCCTACCAGTACTACGTGACCGCCTACACCGCAAGCGGCCAGGAATCGGCGCCCAGCGAGGTACTGGCCATCACCATGCAGCGCGCCGATGGTTTGTTCAGCGATCGGTTTCAGCTGGGCCCGGAGTTTTTACAGTCAATGCCGAGGGAGGTCATGGCTGGCAGGCGTTGAGTCTCAGGCTCATGACCTGCGCCGGTCAGTCATCGCGCTGGCCGAGCAGGGAAATCTGGCGCGTGTCCAGCGTGCCGGGATGCTCGCGCTCCAGGCGCTCGATCTCCTCGCGAAAGGCCTGCACGTCTTCGAAGCGACGGTAGACGGACGCAAAACGCACGTAGGCGACCTGGTCCAGGCGGGCCAGTTCGTTGGCGACCCAGTCACCGATGCTCTTGCTGGGGATTTCCGCCTCCTCCAGGGTGCGAATCTTGCGCAGCAGGCTGCGGATGGCGCGCTCGACTTCCTGGGTCTCGACCGGGCGTTTTTCCAGCGCCTTGAGCATCCCGGTACGCAGCTTGTCTTCCGAGAACACCTCGCGCGATCCGTCGCTCTTGATGACGTTGGGGGCCCGCAGCGCCGGTGCTTCATAGGTGTTGAAACGCGCGCCGCAGTTGGCGCACTCGCGCCGGCGGCGAATCTGGAAGCCGTCCGAGGCCAGACGCGAGTCGACGACCCGCGTGTCGGTGTGATTGCAGAAGGGGCACCACATCTTTTTTAGGGACCAGGGACCAGGGACCAGGGACCAGGGACTAGTGACCAGTAGGTGGTGCCCATGACCAGCCAGCATGCCTGCGCAGAGCATCGCGCCTCAGCACATATCGTTGGCGAAAAGCAAAACCTCATCGTCGAATATCCTGGTCCCTGGTCCCTGGTCCCTGATCCCTGGTCCCTACAACGTTCAGCGCTGATAAACCGGATAGCGCCGGCACAGGCTGACCGCCGCATCGCGAACGCGGGCCTCGACGGACTCATCGCCCAGCGCGTCGAGCACATCGCAGATCAGTCCAGCCAGTTCGCGACAGTCGTCGGTGTTGAAGCCGCGGGTGGTGACCGCCGGTGTGCCGATGCGCAGGCCCGAGGTCACGAAAGGCGAGCGCGGCTCGCCCGGCACGGTGTTCTTGTTGGCCGTGATGTGAGCCCGTCCCAGGGCTTGCTCGGCATCCTTGCCGGTGATGTCCTTGTCGATCAGGTCGACCAGGAACAGGTGGTTGTCGGTGCCGCCGGAGACCACCTTGTAGCCGCGCTGCATGATCACTTCGGCCATGGCCCGGGCGTTGTCTACCACGTGCTGCTGGTAGACGCGGAATTCAGGCTCCAGGGCTTCCTTGAAGGCCACCGCCTTGGCCGCGATCACGTGCATCAGCGGCCCACCCTGGCAGCCCGGGAACACCAGGGAGTTGAACTTCTTGGTGATCGCCTCGTCCTGGCCCTTGGCCAGGATGATGCCGCCGCGCGGGCCGCGCAGGGTCTTGTGGGTAGTCGAGGTCACCACGTGCGCGTGCGGCAGCGGGCTGGGATAGACGCCTGCAGCCACCAGGCCGGCGATGTGCGCCATGTCGACCAGGAACCAGGCGCCGACCGAGTCGGCGATCTCGCGCATTCGGGCCCAGTCGACCACGCGCGAGTAGGCGGAAAAGCCGCCGATCAGCAACTGCGGCTTGTGCTCTGCGGCCAGTTCGGCCATGCGCTCGTAGTCGATCTCGCCGGTCTGACGGTTCAGGCCGTAGTGCACGGCGTTGAACAGCTTGCCGGAAAAGTTGACCTTGGCGCCGTGGGTCAGGTGCCCACCCTCGGACAGGTCCATGCCCAGGATGGTGTCGCCGGCCTTGAGCAGGGCGAGGAACACGGCCTGGTTGGCCTGCGAACCGGAGTGCGGCTGCACGTTGGCGTAGTCGGCGTCGAACAACTCCTTCAGGCGCGCAATGGCCAGGTCTTCGGCGGTGTCAACATGTTCGCAGCCGCCGTAGTAGCGACGGCCCGGATAGCCCTCGGCGTACTTGTTGGTCAGCACCGAGCCCTGGGCCGCCATGACCCGCGGGCTGGCGTAGTTTTCCGAGGCAATCAGCTCGATATGCTCTTCCTGCCGGCGTTCTTCCGCGGCGATGGCCTGGGCGAGTTCATCGTCGAAGCCGGCAATGGTGAAGCTTGAATCAAACATGGCGATTCCGGGCTGTTCAGATAGCCCTCAATGATATCACCTGGGCCGTGCAAACCGGCCCACCAGCCCGATCAGCGAGCCGCTTCGCCGGGTCCGAAATCCGCCTTCGCCAGCGCATGCCGCGGGTCGAGATTCACCCGCCCCGGATCGCCCTGCACATGCTTAAGCGCGAGCACCCGCCGATCCATCACGCGAAACCACAGCGGCGGCAGATAGGCGAGCAAAAACATGCCGAAATAACCGCTGGGCAGCCGCGGCAGATCCGGGAAATCACGCAGCGACTGGTAGCGGCGCTGCGGATGCGCATGATGATCCGAATGCCGCTCCAGATGGAACAGCAGCAGGTTCGAGGCGATGTGGTTGCTGTTCCAGGAGTGGTGCGGCCGGCAGCGCTCATAGCGGCCATTGCCGAGTCGAGCGCGCTTGAGCCCGTAATGCTCGACGTAGTTGGCGCTGGTCAGCTGCCACCAGGCCACGGCATTGTGAACGAGAAGAAACGGCACGACTGCCCAGCCCAGCCAAACGACCAGGCCGCCCTGCAGCAGGAGCGAAACCAGCCAGGACTGCAGAATCTCGTTGTGCAGGGTCCAGAAGCCGCGGCCGCGCCGGGCCTGGCGCTCGCGCTCTATCGCCAGCGCGCGGCGCACGCCGCCGGGAATCTCGCGGGCGGCAAAGCGGTAGATCGACTCGCCCAGGCGCGCGCTGGCCGAATCCTCGGGCGTGGCGACCTGGTGGTGATGGCCGAAATTGTGTTCGACCGAAAAGTGGCCGTACACCGGTATCGCCAGGGCCAGCCGGGCGAACAGCTGGTCGGGCCAGCTGCGCTTGTGGCCGAGTTCGTGCCCCGTATTGACGGCCAGGCCGCCGACCAGGCCGGCCGCATACGCCAGCAACAGCCAGGCCGGCCAGCTCAAGCCCGCATGAACCGCGTACCAGGCCGCCGCGATCAGGCCGGCGAAGTAGAGCGGCACGGTCAACCAGGGCAGCACCTGGTAATACGGGTCGGCTTCGAGCTGCGGTACGACTTCCTCCGG
>SKKM01000047.1 GCA_007121485.1 Wenzhouxiangella sp.
GCACCACCGGCTCGTTCAGCGGCCGGCCGGCCAGCAGCAGCAGGCGGCCGCCTTCGGCACCGGCGACCACGGTGACCGCATCGCCATCGCTCAGGACCGCCGCGTCGCGCTTCGGCACGCTCTGTCCGGCCACGGTGATCTCGCCTTCGTAGACGTAGATCAGGCTGTTGTAGCCGGCCCGGATCGGAATCTCGACCGATGACCCCGCTTCCAGCCGCAGGTCGGCGAACAGCGGATCGGTGGCCATCTCGCCGCCTTGGGCGTTGACCACGCCGCCCTGCTCAAGCCCACCTAGATGCAAACGCCCGGCGATGAGCCGGGCCATGCCGCCGGCAAAGGCCAGTTCCGGCAACGCATCGGCCGGAATGTCGCGGTACTCGGCCGGGCGCATCTTCTCGGCCGCCGGCAGGTTGATCCAGAGCTGGAAGCCGCGCATGCGGCCCTCGCTCTGCTGCGGCATTTCCGAGTGGATCACGCCGCGGCCGGCGGTCATCCACTGCACCGAGCCGGGCCCCAGGTCGCCCACGTTGCCGAGGTGATCCTGGTGCTGCATGCGCCCGTCGAGCATGTAGGTCACGGTCTCGAAGCCGCGATGCGGATGGGCCGGGAAGCCGGCGATGTAGTCGTCCGGATTGTCGGAGAAGAACTCGTCCAGCATCAGGAAGGGATCCAGGCGGGCGAAGCCCGAAGATCCGATGCTGCGGCGCAGCTTGACGCCGGCACCGTCCGATGTCGCCTGCGACCGGATCAGTCTTTGTATGGTGCGCGCGCTCATGTTCAGGCCGCCAGCGGCAGGGCCGCGATGCGGCTGCGCGCCTGCTCCAGGGCTGCTGCGGCCGCTTCCTCACCATAGGCCAGGCCTTCGGCGTAGGTGAAGTGAATGTCCTTGAAGCCCAGCATGCCGAAGAACATCTCGATGAGGCGAGTCTGGGTGTCGTTGGCCGTGCCGCTGTACTGGCCGCCGCGCGCGCAGAACACATACAGGGGCTTGGGCTCAAGCAGGCCCTGAGGCCCGTTTTCGGTGTAGCGGAAGGTGATGCCGGCGCGGGCAACGCGATCCATCCAGGCCTTGAAAGTCGACGGCACGGTGAAGTTGTACATCGGCAGAGCCAGCACCACCGCGTCGGCCTGGCGAAGTTCGGCAATCAACTCATCGGAAACCGCCAGCGCTTTTTTCTGCGCTTCATTGAGTTGGTCGGCCTCCGCCTGCCAGCCGCTGACTTCCTCGGCGCTCAGGTGCGGCAGCGGTGCGGTGGCCAGATCGCGCGTTACCACGCTGCCTTCCGGATGGGTCTCGCGCCAGCGCTGCACGAAGGCATCGGCAAGCTGGCTGGACTGACCGGCGCCGTCGAACAGGCTGGACTTGATCACAAGCAGGGTCTTCATGAGGAGCTCCGCGAATTGATTTGAGAGAGCCATAAGATACGTTTGCCCTCGTCGATATAAAAGCGCAAAATATCGGTCAAACCTTTCGGTTTTTTCGAATATGCAGCCCAGAATCAGCCTGGAACAGTGGCGCGCCCTGGTCGCGGTGGTCGATCACGGCGGCTATGCCCAGGCCGCCGAGCGTTTGAGCAAGTCGCAGTCGACGATCAGCTACGCCGTGCACCGGATCGAGGATTTGCTGGACGTTTCGGTGCTGGAGGTGCGGGGGCGCAAGGCGCAACTGACGCCTGCCGGCCGGATGCTGGTGCGGCGTGCCCGCGCCCTGATCGAAGAAGCCGAGCGCCTGGAACGCGCCGCCGCCCTGGCCGCCGCCGGCTGGGAGACCGAGCTGCGCATCGCCGCCGAGATCATTTATCCGACCTGGCTGCTGCTCGACTGCCTGGGTCGGCTGGCCGAGCAGCAGCCGGAGCTGCGCATCCAGCTGCATGAATCCGTGCTCGGCGGCACGGCCGAACTGCTCACTTCCGGCCGGGTCGACCTGGCCATCGCCTCGAGCATCCCGGCCGGCTTCATCGGCGATCCCCTGATGCAGGTGCGCTTCGTCGCCGCCGCCGCGCCGCATCACCCGCTGCACCAGCTCAACCGCCCCTTAAGCGCCGAAGACCTGCGCCGCCATCGCCACCTGATCGTGCGCGACAGCGGCACCCAGCCGGCCAGTTCGGCCGCGCCCCAGGTCACCGAGCAGCGCTGGACCGTGACCGCCAAGGCCACCTCGATTGCCGCCGCCTGCCGGGGTCTGGGCTTTGCCTGGTATGCCGAAGACATCATCCGCGGCGAACTCGACAGCGGCGCGCTCAAGCCCCTGCCCCTGGCCAGCGGCGGTGAGCGCTGGGCCACCCTGTACCTGGTGTTTGCCGACCCCGACGGCGCCGGACCGGCGGCGCGCGCCCTGGCCGAACTGCTGCGCCGGGCGGCCGCGCCGGGCTGACGTCGGCCCGTGCCCGAGCCGACGGCGCGCTACACTAGCGCGATGCCGACCCCGCGCAGCCGACCCAGCCTGGAGCCCTGGTGGACCCCCCGCCGGGTGGCCGTCGGCCATGGCCTGGAACTGGACCTGGGCACGCTCAAGCTCAGGCTGGGCCACGGGCCCGATGAGTGGCGTATCGATTACGACTACCTGGCCGAGGAGGCCGCACCGGCCAAGGCGCGCATCAAGGGCCGGCGCAGCCTGCCGCCAGAGTTCAAAGAGCGCTATGTCATCGGCGGCGACTCCAGCCGGCTGAACCTGACGCCGCTGCTGGCCGACCGCAACGTGGTCATCCGCCCGCGCCAGCCGGTGTTTCTGCTGAGCGGCCAGGAAGTGACGCTGTACCTGTCCACACCGGTGTGGATCCAGATGGAAGTCGGCGAGCCAGGTACCCTGCTGCGCGAGTTGCCGGTGCAGCGGCTTTCCGACACCTGGTTCGGGCCGTCCACCCGCGAAGGCGAGATCTGTTACGCCGGCCGCACCCAGGCCCGCCATCACATCGATGAACTGCCGCGCCGGCCGCACCGCGCCATCACCCCGCTGCACATCCACAACAAGGCCTCGACGCCGCTGCCGCTGGAAAAATTCAGCCTGCCGGTGCCAATGCTGTCGCTGTACGGCAGCGCCGACGGCTCGCTGTGGACCCAGCGCCTGACCCTGACCCGCGAGGACCAGTCCGACCTGGCCGCGGTGCGGATCGATCGGCGCCCTCCGGATTACGCCGATGAAATCAAGCTGCTGGCGAAGCCGCGCCAGGATCCCGGCCGCTCCGGGCTGGTGCGCGCCTTCAGCCTGCTGTTCGGGAACCACGCATGAGCGAGTGGCTGAGCGGCATCAACTGGTCGGCCGCCCTGCCGCTGGTGCGCGCGGCCATATTGGTCCTCGCCGGCCTGATGCTGGCCTCGCTGGCCAGCCGCCTGGCCGCGCGCGCCCTGCGCCCGCGCCTGAGCACGCACGTCCTGCAGCTGATGCGGCGCCTGGTCTTCTACGTCATTCTCGCCCTGTTCCTGGCCTCGGCCCTGCGCGAGCTGGGCTTCAGCCTGGCCGTGCTGATGGGCGCGGCCGGCGTGCTGACCGTGGCCATCGGCTTCGCCTCGCAGACCACGGCGTCCAACCTGATCAGCGGCCTGTTCCTGATCGGCGAGCGCAGCTTCGAGGTGGGTGAAATCATCAAGATCGGGTCGACCACCGGCGAAGTGCTGTCGATCGACGCCCTGTCGGTCAAGCTCAGGACCATGGACAACCTCTACGTCCGCATCCCCAACGAGACCTTGATCAAGAGCGAGGTCACCACGCTCAACCGCTTCCCGATCCGGCGCTTCGACCTCATGCTCGGGGTGGCCTACAAGGAAGACCTGAACCGCGTGCGCGAGGCCCTGATGGCCGTGGCCGAGGCCAACATCCACTGCCTGGACGAGCCGGCGCCGCTGTTCATCTTCACCGGCTTCGGCGATTCCTCGCTGGACATCCAGTTCTCGGTCTGGGCGCGCCGGGAGAACTTCCTCACCCTGCGCAACACCATCGCCACCGAGATCAAGCAGGCCTTCGACGCGGCCGGCATCGAGATCCCCTTCCCGCACCGCACGATCTACACCGGCGAAGTCACCAAGCCCATGCCGGTGCAGCTGGTATCGGCACCGGACGCCGCTTCAAGCGACCGCGGCAACTGAGTGCGGCGCGAGCCCGGCCCGCTCTCGCGCCGTGAGGCAAAAGCCTCTCCACCGAAACATGCGAATGCGAATACCCCGCCCGGGACCGGGCCCGAATACCGTATCAGCGACTGCCAAGACAGAAGCCCGGCCAGCTTGCCATAATGCAGGGCAGTCCACCGATTCGCTCAAGATGCCATGGCCAAGACCGCATCCACCATGCTGCCGCTGGGTACGCCCGCCCCGGATTTCGCCTTGCCGGACACGGTGTCCGGCCGCACCGTTCGCTACGCCGACATTGCCGGCAGCAAGGCCACGCTGGTCATGTTCATCTGCAACCATTGCCCCTTCGTCAAGCATGTGCTTGACGAACTGGTTCAACTCGGCCGGGACTACGGTCCGCCGGAGGTCGGCATGGTGGCGATCAGCAGCAACGATGTACACGGCTACCCGCAGGACCGGCCCGAGCGCATGAAGGAGCTGGCCGAAAGCCTGAACTTCGCCTTCCCCTACCTGTACGACGAGCCGCAGAACACGGCCCGCGCCTACGGAGCGGCCTGCACCCCGGACTTCTACGTCTTCGACGGCGGGCAGCGCCTGGCCTATCGCGGCCAGCTCGACGACTCCCGCCCCGGCAACGGCGTGCCGATCAGCGGCCGCGACATCCGCGCCGCGCTCGACGCCCTGCTGGCCGGCCGGCCCGTCAGCCCGGACCAGAAGCCTTCGATCGGCTGCAACATCAAGTGGAAGAGCGGCTGATCCGAGGCGTCGCCGCCCGTCCCGGGTAGCGGGCGCGGCATGAGCTTTCCGATCGACCCGCTGCTGCCGCAGCTGGTCCAGACCTTCGACGAACACACGACGGTCCTGCTGAGCGCCCCGCCCGGCGCCGGCAAGACCACGCGCGTACCGCCCGCGCTGCTGGCCTGCGAATGGCTGGGTGAGGGCAAGATTCTGATGCTGGAACCGCGCCGGCTGGCGGCGCGCTCGGCGGCACGCTACATGGCGCGCGAACGGACCGAACCCGTGGGCCACAGCGTCGGCTACCGCACGCGACTGGACACCAGGATTTCCGCGGCCACGCGCATCGAGGTCGTCACCGAGGGCATTCTCGCCCGCATGATCCAGTCCGACCCGGGACTCGAGGGCATCGGCTGCCTCATCTTCGACGAATTCCACGAGCGCTCGCTGCAGGCCGACCTCGGCCTGGCCCTGGCGCGCGAGGTGCAGCAGGCGTTCCGTCCGGATCTGCGCATTTTGGTGATGTCGGCCACTCTGGCCGTGGAAGCCCTGCGCGACAGGCTGGACCAGCCGCCGCTGCTCGAAGCCCACGGCCGCAGCTTTCCGGTCGAGGTGAGCTACCTCCCGCCGCAGCGCGAGCGCAACCTGCTGGATCACGTGGCCGCGACCTTGATGCAGGCGCTTAACGAGGAGCGCGGTTCGATCCTGGTGTTCCTGCCCGGCGCCGGCGAAATCCGCCGGGTGGCGAATGCGCTGCAGGCCCGTGTGCCGGAACGCGTCCGGCTTTGTCCGCTGTACGGCCAGATGCGCCCGGAAGACCAGGACGCCGCCATCGCACCCGCGCCTGCAGGCGAACGCAAGATCGTGCTGGCCACGGCCATCGCCGAGTCCAGCCTGACCATCGAGGGCATTCGCGTGGTCATCGATGCCGGCCTGCAGCGCCGGGCCAGCTTCGACCCCAACTCCGGCATGAGCCGGTTGGTGACCGAGCGCGTATCAAGAGCCTCGGCCGAGCAGCGCGCCGGGCGCGCCGGTCGGCTGGAAGAAGGCGTTTGCTACCGACTGTGGAGCGAAGGCGAACAGGCCCGGCTGCGAGCGCACACGCCGCCGGAAATCGAGCAGGCCGACCTGGCCCCGCTGGTGCTGGAACTGGCCGGCTGGGGTGCCCTCGCCCCCGATGAACTCACCTGGCTGGACCCGCCACCGGCGGCGCACTGGGCCCAAGCCGCCGAGCTGCTGCGCCAACTCGAGGCCCTCGATACGCAGGGCCGCATCACCGCCCACGGCCGCGCCATGCTCGAGCCCGGCCTGCATCCGCGCCTGGCGCATCTGTTGCTGCGCGGACGCGAGCGCGGTCACGGCCGCCTGTCTGCCGAACTCGCCGCCGTGCTGAGCGACCGCGATCTGCTGCCGCCCGGTTCGGGCAGTGATCTCAATGAGCGGCTGGATGCGCTGCGCCGTGGTCATCCCCGAGTGTCCCGGGCGCGCCTGCAGCCCCTGCGCCAGCTGGCCGACAATCTAAGCCGCCAAGGGCGATCCCGCGGCGAAGACAGCGGCGGGCGCATCGGCGCGCTCCTGGCCCTGGCCTTTCCGGACCGCATCGCCCAGGCGCGCGGCGGACGCGGGCGCTACCGCCTGAGCAACGGCCGCGGCGCCTTCCTGCCCGAGGACGATCCGTTGGCCGGTGAAGCCTGGCTGGTCGCCGCCGAGCTCGACGGCCGGGCGCGCGAATCACGCATCTTCCTCGCCGCTGCCATCACCCAGACCGAGCTCGAATCGGTGCTGCCGGCGCGCATCGAGGACGTCGAGACCGCCGAATGGGACGAAGCCCGCGGGCGCGTCGTGGCCTTGCGCCAGCGCAGGCTCGGCGCCCTGGTCCTGACCGAGACCGAGCTGGCCGACCCGCCGGCCGCGGTGCTCGAAGCCGGGCTGCTTGCAGCCGTGCGCGCCCGGGGACTGGACGCCCTGGCGTGGACCCCGGCCGCCCGGCAGTGGCGCTCACGCGTGCAGTGTCTGCACCGACTGTTCCCCGACGACTGGCCGAACCTCGACGATGCGGCGCTGCTGGATTCGCTGGAGGACTGGCTGGGGCCGTTTCTGCACGGCGCGCGCAGCTGGAAAGACGTCGAGCGCGTCGATCTGCTGGGCGCGCTCAAGAGCCGGCTCGATCCCGCGCGCTGGGCCGACTTGGACCGCCTGGCGCCGGCCAGGCTGAGCATCCCGACCGGCCGGCAAGTCGAGCTGGACTACCAGGCCGAAGGCGGACCGGTGCTGGCGACCAAGCTGCAGAGTGTGTTCGGCTGGAAGACCACTCCGCGCATCGCCGACGGTAGGCTGCCCGTGGTGCTGCACCTGCTCTCCCCGGCGGGCCGCCCGCTGGCCGTGACCGCCGATCTGGAAAGCTTCTGGCGCAACGCCTACCCGGAAGTACGCAAGGATATGCGCGGCCGCTATCCCAAGCACCCGTGGCCGGAGGACCCGCTGAATGCGACCCCCAGCGACCGGGTGAAGCGGCGCTGAACCGCTACTGGGCGATGGCCTCGAACTCCAGGATCAGCTGCACGTCATCGCCGACCAGGTCGCCCTCCAGCGCATAGGTCATGCCCCACTCGCTGCGCTGGATGACGGTGCGCATGGACATGCCGACGGTGTACTGCTCGTGGCCGAACGGATACTCGGCACGGCGGTTGATGGTCACGTCGAGTGCGACCGGGTGGGTCTGGCCGCGCAGGCTCAAGTCACCGCGCAGCACGCCGCTGTCGTCATCGGTCGGCTCCCACTCGGTGGCGGTAAAGCGGATTTCCGGATGACGGCGAGCGTTGAGAAAGTCGCCGCTGCGCACGTGGCGGTCGCGGCGGTCGTGATTGGTGAACACGCTGTCGGCCTGGATCACCACCTCGCCACTGTGCAGGTCGTTGGCGTCCTCGTCCCAGACAAACTCGCCGCTGGCCTCCAGGAACATGCCGAGCTGGTACTTGAAGCCGATATGGCCGACCAGGAAACCGACCGAGAAGTGTTCTTCATCGATCTTGAACTCGCGCGGCTCGGCCAGCACCTGGCTGGCAGCCATCAAAAGACTCAAGGCGAGAAGGCCAACAAGATGCTTGAATTTCATCGTCAATCCTCAAGAGTTTGAATGGGTTCGTTCGGCATGCCGCTTCAGCCAGGCCACGTCGACCCAGAACGACCAGGCCAGCAGCGCCAGCGCCGAGGCCAGGATCGGCGTCGCCAGCGCCGGCCCGACGACCGGCGTCAGGCAGATCAGCAGTGCGGCGACCTGCCAGACGCAGACCAGCTTGCGCCGGAAGCTCGGCGGCAGCGGCGCGGACAGCCAGGGCCAAGCTGAAGCCGCGCCGACGAAGACGTAGCGCATGACACCGATGGCCAGCACCCAGGCGCCGGCTTTCCCTGCCGCCATCAGGCCCAGGCACAGGACGAGGATGAGCGCTGCATCGACTTCCATGTCGAAGCGCGCGCCGAAATCACTGCTCTCGTTCAGTCGCCGCGCCAGCCAGCCATCGACGCCATCCAGGATCAGCGCCGCCAAGGCTAGACCCGCCAGCCACCAGCCAAGTTCCCGGTACAGCGCCGGCTCAAACAGCGCGCCGGCGAGCAGGGCGACCAGCCCGCTGCGCGCCAGGGTCACCTGGCTGGCCCGACCGAACGGCGCGGCATGGCGACGGCGCTGGTAGGCCAGCACGGCGCTGGTCAGTGCGTAAAGCGCCAGGCCCGCGACCACCGCCGCCCAGCCGGCGCCAAGCCACAGCAGCAGCCCGGCGCCGCCCAGGGGCAGCATGGCCGACCATAGCCAGGCCGTCAGCGCATGGCCTTGCTGCGCCTGCGCTGATAAGGGATCCGGTCGGGTCTGTTCCATCATGCCGATCACCATGCCAGCAGCGCGCTTAAGGGGGCGTCAACAGCCATCGGCCTGCGGCACGATCACCCTCGCGTCTCCCCAATCAGGCGATCATGCAGCCATGAATGCAAGCCAGGCTCAAACCATCCAGGCCCGCGCCTTCTGGGTCGAAGCCCCTGATCGCGGCGCGCTGCGCGAAGAACCGCTGGCGCCGCCGCAGCCGGGGGAGGTGCTGGTGCGCACGCACTACAGCGGCATCAGCCGCGGCACCGAGTCGCTGGTCTTCGGCGGCCGGGTGCCGCCCAGCCAGCA
>SKKM01000054.1 GCA_007121485.1 Wenzhouxiangella sp.
CGCATGAAAGCCGGTCGTGTCGGGATCGAACATCCAGGCCGGCTGCCCGGCCTCATCGTCCCAGTTGGTGGTGTACATGCCGCGCCCGGACGAACTCAAGCGGTAGTGCAGCACGTAGCCGTTGTCGGCCACGCCAACCGGGTTGGAGCGATGCGCGCGCCACTGCCACAGGTCGATGAATTCGCCGCGCTCGCGCATGGCCTCCAATTCTTCTTCCGAGCGGATGTCGTCCCATGCCGCCTGGTCCGCGTCGTTGCGGCTTTGCGGGATGAACTTGCGCACATCACTTCGGCCCAGTTCCTCGCCGAGCACCGGATGCGCCTGGACCGCTTGTGAATCGACGGCGGAGTCCAGGGTCCGCATCCCGTCGTGAGCGGTCATGAAGCCACCGAAGCGGGCGAAGTCCGGCAGGGCATCATCGGTCAGCATCATGCTGATGCGGTCTTCGTAAAGTCCGACCGGATCCGCGTCCGGCCCGCCCTCGCCGTGACGCACCCATTGGCCATCGGTGTGGCGCCAGACCTGGTGATACCAGGAGGGCTGATCGATCGGATAGCGCAGGCGGATCTGGATGGCGTCGTCGTTGTAGACCGCGGCCACCTGCAGGTAGCGCAGCTGATCGGCGTCTTCCGGCATGGATGCCAGGGAGACACTCGCTGCCAGCCATGCGGCGGATAGCATGGCAAGGACCAGACTATTGCGATATCTTCGGTTGCCGTCAGTCTTCCGGTTCATGGTCACGTCCGTGGGATTGTTGATTGCATGACATCTACCCTAGCAGCTTGCCGGCGGCCGGTCATCCGAACCGGGGTCAATGCCCCGGTTCCCCGTGCAGAGCGGAGGACGCCGAGCCCGCTCGGTCGTTCCGGTTTGAAAGGCGCGCGGGGATGTTGCCCGACAAATCCCGGCTGCCGAAGTTATGATTGCACCGGGCTTGAATGGGTTGGAAAAAGAATGTTTGGTGCAATCGCTATCATCTTGACGGTTGGAATTCTGGTTCTTTTCATCACCACGGCCATTCTTCAATGGTTGTGGAACATCACGATGCCGGACGTTTTCAATCTCAAGGAAATCGAATTCTGGCAGTCCTTTCGCCTGATCATCATCAGTGCCATCCTGTTCGGACCGGGACTTTTGAGTTTCACCGGTAAGCTCTGACAAAGATGGTTGACCGATGAACCCACCGGATTGTGCAATGTCACCGCCGGCGCGAGGATGTTCGGTCATTCACTTGAGGGAGGTGCAGCCATGGAGCGACTGATCCATAGCCGCACCGAAGTCGGTGACGCGGCGCTGAATGTAGTCGCGCACGTGCCGACGACGAGCCTGCCGGCGCTTGTGGACGAGGCCTTCTGGTCACGCCTGCAGGACGGTGATTTCATGCGCATCGCCGTCATGCTGGCGCGCAAGAGCTACGACGAAGGCGGCTGTCCGATCGGTGCGCTGATCATCGACAATGCCACGCGGCAGATTGTCGGCAAGGGCCACAACACCCTGGTGCAGGAAAACCACCCCTACAACCACGGTGAAACGGCCGCGATTCGCGACGCCGGCCGCATCGACTTCAGCCGCACCACCCTGTTCACCTCCTTGAGCCCCTGCGAGATCTGCGCCCGACTGCTGCAGATGCGAGGCTTCAGGAGGGTCGTCGTGGGAGACGTGACCAATGCGTCCGGGACGGAAGCGTGGCTGCGGGAACAGGGCCTGCAGGTCGATATCCTCGAAGACGCCGAGGGCATCGCACTCTACGCCCGCTTCCGCGCCGAGCGACCCGAGCTGGAACTGGAAGACTGGCGCGGCGTTGCCGCAACGCGCCGTCACTGTCCAGACTGAGCCCGGCAATGAGTGATTGTTCAGGGTAGGAACAACCTGATTTATCGTCCGGCTTGATGCCAAGAGGTTGACATCGCTGTCGTGCTTGGCCGACATTTGCGGTCTGGAGCCATCAGGACCTGCAGTGCCTGCTCGATGCGGACGAGGCGCGGATTTCAAACGCCTGGTCGGCCGGCAAGGGAGTGACTGCAAGGACTCGTCAGGATGTCAACAAGCGTTTTTTCCGAACTCAAGCGCCGAAACGTCTTTCGCGTGGCCGCGACTTACGGGGTGGTGGCCTGGCTGCTGGTTCAGGCCGCCGACATCCTGCTCGGTAACTTCGGCGCGCCGGAATGGGTGTTCAAGTCGTTCGTGACCCTGCTGGTTCTGGGCTTTCCCCTGGCCCTGTTCCTGTCCTGGGCCTATGAACTGACGCCGGAAGGCGTCAAGAAGACGCGCGAGGTTCTGCCGGCCGAGTCGATGACCCGCATGACCGGGCGCACGCTTGATTTCGTGGTCATCGGCGCGCTCCTGGTCGGGCTTGGCTATTTTGCCGTGGACAAGTTCCTGCTTGCGCCGCATAAGCAGGCCGATCACCTGGCGGCGGCCGTTCAGGAAGCCCAAGAATCCTTCCTGGCCGAGAGTGCAGTGGACCTGCCCGAGCACCAGTCGATCGCGGTGCTGGCCTTCCGGGACATGTCGCCGAACCGGGATCAGGACTTCTTCTCCGACGGCATCGCCGAGGAACTGCTGAATCTGCTGTCGCGAATTCCGGAACTCCGAGTCACCTCGCGAACTTCGGCTTTTTCCTACAAGGGCAAGGACATCCGCCTGGCGCAGGTGGCCGAGGAACTCAATGTTGCGCATATCCTCGACGGCTCGGTGCGCCTGGCCGGAGAGCGGGTGCGGATCACCGCGCAGTTGATCGATGCCCGCTCGGACACGCACGTCTGGTCCGAAAGCTTTGATCGGCAACTGGATGACATCTTCGCCATTCAGGATGAGATCGCCCAGGCGGTGGTCCAACAGTTGCGCGTCACTCTGCTTGGCGAGATTCCGCAGGCGCGCGAGACCGATCCGGAGGCTTACGCGCTTTATCTGCAGGCCCGCCATGTGGCTCGCCGCGTCACTGCCGAGGGCCTGGCGCAATCCAATGCGCTGTTCGAGCGCGTCCTGGCGATCGACCCGACTTATGTCGACGCCTTGTACGGGCTGGCCGTCAATGCCTTCAACCAGGTGATTTCGGGTCTCACCCCTCCGGACCAGGGTTACGCCCAGGCCGAAGCCGTCCTGCAACAATCCCTTGCGATTGACCCGGACCATGCGCGCTCGCATGCCGGCTTGGCCTGGATCGCCAGAAATTCCGAGCGCAGGCTGGACAGCGCGGCTGACCATCTGCGGCGAGCGTTGGAACTGGATCCCACCGACGAGTTCGTCGTCACCGGCGTGGGCGGGCTTCTGCATGATCTCGGGCGCGTGGATGAGTCAATCGCCTTGCACGAATTCCTGGCCGCGCGCGATCCTGTAAGTCCGGTCGTCCATTACAACCTGGGTTTTCGTTTGCTGACTGGAGGGTACTGGGATCGGGCGATCTCCGCCTACCAGACCGCACTGCGCCTGAGTCCCGATCTGCGCATTGCCCGCTCCGGGATCGGTTCGGCCCTGCTGATGAAAGGCGAGCCCGAAGCCGCTCTCGAGTACTTTCAGAGGGAGACGTTCGAGCGCAATCGAATTCGCGGTCTTGCCCTGACGTTTCACGACCTGGGCCGCATCGAGGAGTCCGATGCTGCGCTGGCGGAAGTGATCGACCGCTGGGGTGAGGACTGGCCGAGTTCCGTCGCGATGATCCATGCCCACCGCGGTGATGCCGACCGCACCTTCGAATGGCTGGACCGGGCCGTGGCCCAGAATCAGATCGCCCTGTCGACGGAGTTCCTGATGCCCTTCTATCGCCCCGTTCACGATGATCCGCGCTGGCGACGCTTCCTTGAGCAAGTGGGCAGTACGCCCGAGCAATTGGCCGCAGTCGAGTTCGAGTTCAGCCCCTCGTCACCGGGGCCGCGGTAATCGATTTCATTGACTGGACGACCACTCAGCCGCATTGCGATGCTTTTGCATGGGCAGGGCCGTTTGCAGGGGCATCAAAGCGTGCATTCCAGTCTGGGTGGTGACTCATTCAGCCGGACACAGAAGTCCGGATAGCCGAACTCCTCCCAGTAATCGACCAGTCCCCTGCCGGCTGCGAATTCGTAGAACTCGGGCATGCTGCGCATCCCGCTGTACCGCGGCCACCAGAAGTTGAGCAGCATGAAATTGGACGGCAGCGCGGCCTCGGACCGCAGCGCCTCGCGCATGGTTTCCTCGTAGGCCTCGACGAACTTGAACCAGGCCCAGTGGTTGCGGTCCGGGTAAGCGGCGACCGTCGCCTCGATCAGCGCCACGGCCGTGACAAATTCTTCCGGATTCTCGATCGCTCGCGCCACGGCCTCGCCGAGCGCGCGGATTTCGTCAGGCGGCAGGCCTGGGTCCCAGGTGGTCGGGTTGTGGGACCAATCGCGCATGATGCGCGCAGCGTCCATTCGCCGGCTTTCGTCGAGGGCGAGGTCGTAATCATGCAGAACGCTCAAAACGCCCGCCTCGCGCGCCCGGCGCAGTGGCTCGGCGGCGGCCTGGGATTCACCCAGCATCGCCAGAGTGGTCCCAAGCCACATGTTGTAGATTCCGCCGAGCGGATCCTGTGCGCGGGCGCGATCGAGACTGGTGCGGGCCGAACGCAGTCGACCGGCATCCCCCTCGCCGAGTGCATGCCAAAGCCAGGCGCTGGGATTGTTCGGGTCTGCCTCCACGGCGCGTCTCGACAGCAGACCGCTGGCTAGCCTGTTGCCCATCTGCCGCTCGACCATTGCCATCACCGACAGCGCCAGAGCGTTGTCCGGCTCGATGGTCAGGCTTCGCTCGGCCGACTGGAGCGCGAGCACATGGGCCTCGGCATCGCTGAAGTCGAGTTGGTAGCCGGGAAGAACGACGTAGATTGAGGCGAGCGTGGCCCAGGCCGAGGCGAAGCCGGGATCCTGCTCCAGCGCCTGTTCTACGAGCAAACGCGCTGTAGGCAGTTCGCGACGCTGCGCGAACAATTCCCGCCCGCGCAGGTAGAGCTCATAGGCCTGCAAATCCCGCGTTGACGGCTGTACCGTCACCTGCCGGATACCCAGCGTATCGCCGAGCGCGTCGACGATGGCCTGGGCGATTTCTTCCTGGACGAGGAAAATGTCTTCCAGTTCGCGGTCGAAACTGTCGGCCCAGAGCCGCCGGTCAGTGCGGGCATCGACGAGCTGGGCGGTAATGCGGACCCGCTGGCCCTGCTTTCGCACCGAGCCTTCGAGAATGTGCGCGACGCCCAGCCGCGCCGCCATATCGGCGAAGTCGATGCCGGCTCCACGGTAGGAGAATGAGGAGGTGCGCGAGGCGACCTGAAGGCCGGCAACGCGCGACAAGACGTTGAGCACTTCCTCCGAGATGCCGTCCGCGAAATAGGCATTGTCTGGATCCGGCGACATGTTGGTGAACGGCAGCACGGCAATCGAGGCATCGGCCGGCGGCATCGGCGCGGCCGGGCCGATGCCCGCCTGGAGCGGTGCGGCGGTGCCGTCTGGCTGCGCAGGCAGATGGGAAGAGCCCGGGAGCTGCGCGATCTCGGTCGGCACGGCGGGTGCCGACCATGGCAAGCGCACGTCGAGCACGATCAGGGTGCCGACCACGACCAGCACGGCGACGAGTACGTAATCGGCAATCCCTGTCTGCGGGATGGGCGCGCCCTTGTCGCGCGGCCCGACTCGTACGACGCCCTCAGGGGTCATTTCGTAGGCCCAGGCCAGAAACAGGGCCAGTGGGAAGCCGAGCAGAATGATGATCGTCAGCGATTTGAAAACCCAGTCGGGTGCGCCGAAGTTGCCGAGCAGGATGTCCGCCGCCTGCAACAGCAGCCAGGCGACGACCGCGTAGCCGGTGCCCACGCGAAAAACGTTGCGGCGCTTCATCTCGGCCAGAAAACTGTTGTTCACGACTCTGGGCTCACGTAGAAAGGCCGTTATTGGTGCAGTCAGCCGCCTGCTGGACTAGCTGTTTCCCGAAATGCGCCACATGGAGTTCCTCCCCATTTTTTTGATAATAGCACTTGGTGTTCCAGATCGAAAACGGACGCCAACGGCGGCACAAGGGCATGTCCAGGCGCTGCAGGCCGTTGGCCTGTAGAAGGCCTTTGCGCAGGCTGTCTAGGCCCGGCGAATCATCGGCGCCGGTTTTCATGCAATTGCCCAATCGAGAACCGAGCGGTATGCTTGAAGCCGTTTCCGCGCCTCGGCTTGCGGATGAATTCCAATACGTCATCAGGGAATCTGTTATGGCTGAACCGATCGGGGAGAAGGTTGCCGGCATTCCAGTGCAGGATTCCGAACCCGGCTCGCGGCTGACCGGGCGCAATCTGCTGTGGCGGCTGTTGCTGTATCACGGCGGCCTTGCGCTCGCATTGATCCTCCTGCTCCTGCTCTCCCCTCTTTCGCTGGACCATTTGCCCGTGGGGGGATTGCCGGGCGTGGCCGAGCGTGCTGCGGTCGATCTTTCCGTCAGTGTGGCGACGGACCGCGAACAGGCCGAAACGCCCGCCGTTGCCAGCGGGGCATTCGGTCTGGCGCCCCGTCTTGTCATGATCCTGGCCGGTCTGTGGCTGCTGATGCTGCCGGTGTCCTGGCTGCATCGAGGCATCTATCGGACCAGCAATTACGATCACTCCATCGACGAAACCACTCTGATTCTGCCCGGGGTGGTAGCGGCGATCGTGGTGGTGGTGCAGCACAGCCTGGCGCTGGCCTTCGCGCTGGCCGGCATCGCGGCCACCGTGCGTTTCCGGCGCGCCCTGCAGGATACCTTCGACGCCCAGTTCATCCTGGTGGCGATCGGCGCGGGCATTGCCGCGGGCGTGGGCGCGCTGGAGGTCGCTGCCGTGCTGACCGTGTTCTTCTGCTATGCCACCCTCTACCTGTGTTCCTTTGGTGACGGTCTGCACTCCGATTTCAAGGGAGACAAGAAAAAGGCGCGTGCAGCCGCGGCAGCCGCGCAACCGCCGGAGACCCCGCAGGATCCGTCGCAATGAACACGAGCGCTTTCAACATACCCATGCGCGTGGCCTGGCTGCGATGACCCGCATCGCGCTGGCCGCCCTGCTGCTCTGGGGCCTACTGGCGCTGCCTGCCCAGGCCCGCGCAAGCGATCTGCCGCTGTTTGCCGATGCCGATACACTCGCCGTGACCCTGCGCGCCGAATGGTCGGAGTTTCTTCGCGGTCGCGAACGCGGTCCGCGCTATCCGGCCGTGCTGGAAACCGTCGATGAAGACGGCCAGAGCGTGAGCATTCCCGTGACCATCGAGCGGCGCGGCGTCACCCGGCTGCAGGTGTGCGATTTCCCGCCGATCCGCATCCGCTTCAATCGGGCGGCGCGTGAGGCGGCCGAGGGGACGGTGTTCGAGGGACAGCGAAACCTGAAGATGGTCACGCACTGCAACCCCAGGCGGCGCTGGGAGCAGTACTACGTGATGGAGATGCTGGCCTACCAGATCTACAACCTGCTGACCGACCGCAGTTTCAAGGTGCGCGCGCTGACCGTCACCTATCAAGACGATCGGCGCGGTCGTTCAGACTCGGATCGTTTCGCCTTCCTGATCGAGCACATGAACCACGTCGCCGAGCGCAACGACATGTCGCGCGTGCGTGAGGCGCTGATCGGCAGCCGAACCTTCGAGCCCGATGAGCTCAGCCGCTTCATGCTGTTCCAGTACCTGATCGGCAATACCGATTTTTCGGTGGTCACCGCCTCGGCCGAGGAGCGCTGTTGCCACAACGTGCGAACCATGGGCAAGGCAGCCTCGAGAGCGCTGTATGCCGTCCCGTACGACTTCGATTCGGCCGGCCTGGTCAACGCCTCCTACGCCGCGCCGCACGAGAGTCTGCCGATCCGCTCCGTTACCCGGAGACTGTATCGGGGCTTTTGCAGCCACAACGACGGCCTGGAGACGGCCCGCCAGGAATTCCTGCAGCTGGAAGAACGGATACTGGAGCTGATTCGCGACGAGCCGCGTCTGGACGCTTCGAACCGCAGGCGAGCGCTGCGCTATGTCGGCGATTTCTACACCACGCTCAAGGATCCCGACCGGTTCGAGCGAAACATCACGGCCAACTGCCGCAGATAGCCTCCTGATGATCGGGCGCTTCGGTGCCCGCCTCGCTCTGGCCCGCGCTGACGGCCTGTTGCCCTTCCTCCAGCAGTTGTTGCCGGCGCTGCTGCAGTCGGGGGTTGTCCGGCTGCATTTCGATGACCCGCTCGAGATAGTCGAGCCGCGCCTCGTCGCGCAGCGGCAATACCAGGCGACCATCGGGGTATCCGGCGATCAGCTGGCCTTCGCTGACTTCCAGCCAGGCGATGTGGCCACCGTAGTAGGCCGCCATGCCCACGTCGGCCATGATGACGCCGCCGTGGTAACGGGGCCAGATGATGCCGCTGGTCGGCGTGTGGCCGATGACGATATGACGTGCCTGGTAGCGGTCAAGAATGGCCTCGACGACTTCGGGCGGCGTCTGCGGCTCGAAACCGGCCAGGCCCCGGTACCAGAGCGGGCCGGTCTCGTCAAACAAAACGCCGTCGTGGAAATCCTCTTCGAGCTTGAGGGCCTGGTGCACCATGCCGGTCAGCGCATCCAGTTCATATCGGCAGTAGTCGGCGCTGATGCCGCCGTGGACGAAGACCAGATCGTTGAGCTGGACGGCCACCGGCGATGACATGACCCACTGGTACAACTCCCCTTCCGGGTTCACGCGCGGATCCCAGGCCAGGCGGTGCTCCACCCAGCCCAGCGGATGGGTTTCCTCCCACTGCGCGCGGAAATCCGCGGGCAGGCCGGCATACCGTTCGGGATCCTGTTCCCGAAGGTGGCTCATCAAGGCGTCGAAGTAGCGATCCCGGATCCGGCGCGAATCGCGGGTGACGAAGGCCTCGTACTCCCCGGGATCCACGTAGCGAAGATCGCCGGAGACGTTCATGGCCTCGTGGTTGCCGATCAGATGGTGGACCCGACCGCCGGCGCGC
>SKKM01000021.1 GCA_007121485.1 Wenzhouxiangella sp.
CTCCCAGCGATGCACCGCCAGGTAGTTTGCGACCGAGCCCAGGGCATCCGGCAGAGACCGCCACAGGTCGCGCCGTCCGCTGCCGTCGAAATCCACCGCGTAAGCGCGGTAGCTGGACGGAATGAACTGGCCGATTCCCATGGCTCCGGCGTAGGAACCGCGCACCTCGAACAGCGGCAGGTCCTCCTCGTCGGCGAGGACCAGGAAATGGCCCAGCTCCGAGGCGAAGAAATCCGCGCGGCGGGGAAAGTAGAAACCCAGCGTCGCCAGGGCGTCGATGACGCGGAAGCTGCCGGTATTCATGCCGTAGTTGGTCTCGACGCCGACGATGGAGACGATGATCTCGATCGGCACGCCGAACTTCTCGGAAATCTGTTCCAGCAGTTCGGCATTGGCGCGCCAGAACTCGGCCCCGGCGGCCTTGCGCGTTTCGGTCAGGAAGATCGGCCAGTACTGGTACCAGGGCCGGGCTTCGGCCGGGCGGCTGATGGCGTCGATGATGGACTGCTGGAATTGCGCTTCGACCAGCACCGTTCTGATCAGGTCGGGGTCCAGCCCGTGTTCGGCGGTCATCCGCTCGACAAAGGCCTCCGAGCCTGGATGCGGCTCCGCCGCGTGGCTGGACAGCCAGAGCAGGCAGCCCGCGCAAACGAGAAGAGAACGATAGGTCAGCGTCATGAGCGTTGTGGTTTCTTGTGGTTGTGCCGAATGCAATAGATGACAGAACGTGGAATTGGTTTCGCGCTCCCGGCCGTTCCGGCCGGGCCCTGACGTGCTCGCCCTGCCCGCAAGCGCGGAGGCGCCATTGTAGCTTGCGTCCCCCGGCCCGCCGCAAGGCTTTTGGCCAAGCCGCTCACGCCCCGTCCATGAAGCGACGGCGGCTGTACAACCCCATGATGAGGCCGAAGCCGGCCAGCACCGTCACCGCCGAGGTGCCGCCGTAGCTGACCAGCGGCAACGGCACCCCGACCACCGGAATCAGCCCGCTGACCATCGCCACGTTGACCACCATGTACAGGAAGAACATGGTGACGATGGTCGCGCCGAGCAGGCGTCCGAAGGTGTCGCGGCAGCGACTGGCCATGTACAGCGCGCGCAGGGTGATCAGCCCGTACAGGGCCAGCACCACCACCACGCCGAGGAAACCGAACTCCTCGGCCAGCACCGAAAAGATGAAATCCGTGTGCGGTTCGGGCAGGAACTCCAGGTGCGACTGGGTGCTGGCCTGCCAGCCCTTGCCGAACAACCCGCCCGACCCCACCGCGATCTTGGACTGGATGATGTTCCAGCCCTGGCCCAGCGGATCGCGTTCGGGGTTGAGGAAGGTCAGCACGCGGCTTTGCTGGTAGGCGTGCAGGTTCATCCACAACAGCGGCAGCGCGGCGATCGCGCCGGCCAGCATGAGTCCGATCAAGCGCCAGCGCAGGCCGGCCAGGAACATCAGCACCAGGCCGCTGGCGGTGACCAGCACGGCGGTGCCCAGGTCCGGCTGGGTTGCGATCAGCCCGGCCGGCACGGCGATCACGACCAGCCCCAGCAAGGTGTCGCGCCAGCCCGGCGGCAGCGGCTGCCGGCCGTACCAGGCCGCCAGCATCAGCGGCAGCGCCAGTTTCATGGCCTCGGCCGGCTGGAAGCGGATCACGCCGAGGTCGAGCCAGCGCTGGGCGCCGCGACCGACCCCGAAAAATGCCGTGGCCAGCAACAGGCCCAGGGCCGCCAGGAACAGCCAGGGCGCCCACAGCTGCAGCAGGCGCGGCGGGATGTAGGCCATGATCACCAGCGCCACCATGCCGATGCCCAGGCGCGCCGTCTGCTGCCACACCAGTCCCAGCCGCTGCTCGCCGGCGCTGTACAGCACGGCCAGGCCGATGCCCATCAGGATCACCAGGAGGAGCAGCAGCCAGCCGTCCAGGCGCAGGATGCCCGGCGCGATCGGACGTCGTGCCATCACCGCCGCCATCAGTGCCCCAGCTCCAGCGCGCGCTTGATGACCTTGGCGGCCACCGGCGCCGCGACCCCGGCGCCGCCGCCGCCGTGCTCGACCACCACGCTGAGCGCCAGGCGCGGCGCCTCCTCGGGGGCAAAACCGATGAACAGGGCGTGGTTACGCAGGTGTTCCGGAATCTCGCCACCGAGACGCCGGCGGCGCTCCTCGTCGTCGTCGGGCAGACCGAACACCTGGGCCGTGCCGGTCTTGCCGGCCATTCTGACCGGCAGATCGGCGGCAATCGCCCGCGCCGTCCCGCGACTGCCGTGAATGGTGGCCGCCATGCCGTTGAAGACCGCGTCCCAGTGGGCCGGCTGGTGCTGCACCATGCGCACCGTCTCCGAGTTGCCGACCAGGCGCGGCGGCGCGGTGTAGCCGCGGCCGGCCAGGGCGGCGGTGGCATGTGCCAGCTGCAGCGGCGTCACCACGGTGAAGCCCTGGCCGATGCCGGTGATCACGGTCTCTCCGGGAAACCAGGGCTCGCCGAAGGTGGCCTGTTTCCAGGTCCTGGTGGGCAACACGCCGGACGACTCGCCGGGCAGATCGACGCCCGTGCCGCGACCGAAACCGAACAGCGCCAGCTCGCGCGAGATGCGGTCGATGCCCAGGTCCACGGCCAGCTGGTAGTAGTAGACGTTGACCGACTCGGCCAGGGCCAGCTCGAGATCGACCCAGCCGTGGCCGCCGCGACGCCAGTCGCGATAGCGGCGGCTGTGCCCCGGCAGCTGGAAATAGCCGCTGGAAAAGATCCGGCGGGTTGGCGTGATCTGCCCAGACTCCAGCCCGGCCAGCGAAATAAACGGCTTGACCGTGGATCCGGGCTCGTACCCGCCGGACAGAAAGCGGTTGAACAGCGGCCGCTGGCGATGGCCCAGCAGCAGCGAATAGTCCTGGCGGCTGATCCCGTGCACGAACAGGTTGGTGTCGAAGCCGGGCTTGCTGACCAGGGCGAGGATTTCGCCCGTCTCCACCGCCAGCACCACCACGGCCCCGGCGTGATCGCCCATGGCTTCGACGGCGGCCAGCTGCAGGTCCAGATCGATGCTCAGCTGCAGGTCACGTCCCGGGGTCGGGTGCGAGCGCTCCAGCACGCGCAGCACGCGCCCCTGGGCATTGGTTTCGACGCGCTTGAAGCCCGGGAAACCGTGCAGGAGGTCCTCGTAGTGACGCTCGATCCCGGTCTTGCCGACGTGGGTCGTGCCGCGGTAGCGCTCGACCGGCAGCCGGCGCAGGTCGCGCTCGTCGATTCTGCCCACGTAGCCGATCACGTGGGACAGCGCCTCGGCGTGCGGGTAATGGCGCGTCAGGTAGGCCTCGATTTCAACGCCCGGCAGGCGATGACGGTGGGCGGCCAGGCGGGCCAGCTGCTCCGGGCTCAGGTTCGGCTTGACCGTCACCGCCTCGAAACGCCGGGAGCGCAGGCGTTGACGCTCGAAGCGCTCCAGGTCGGCCGGGCTCAGTTCGATCAGCGCTTCCAGCTCGGCCAGCGTGTCGGCCACTGACCGGGTTCGCTCCGGCACGATGACCAGGCGGTGTGCGGGCAGGTTCTCGGCCAGCACCTGGCCGTTGCGGTCCAGAATCAGGCCGCGGTTGGGCGGCAGGGCCTGCAGCCGGATGCGGTTGTCGTCGGCCCGCCCGGCGAAGACTTCGTGCTGGTTGAGCTGCAGATGGGCAAAACGCCAGCCCAGCAGCACCAGGGCGATCAGCACCGCGCCGACCAGCCAGCGAAAACGGGCCGAGACCACGGCCAGTTCGGCCAGCTCGTCGCGCACCGTGCCGAGAGACGCGCGCCGGTTCACGGGCTCTTGCGCACGCGCTGGCGGCGCCTCAGTGCGTCCAGAAGCAGGAACAGCCAGGGCCACAGGGCAACGCTGATCAGCGGGCTCAGCCACCAGCTCCAGTGCGGCCAGCCCTCGCCGGCCAGCCCGACGACCCAGAGATGGATGATGCGATCGTTGACCAGCAGCGCCAGCACCACCGCGGCCTGCTGCCAGGGCGGGAAAAAGCGGATGCGCGCGCGGAAGCGCTCGAGCAGGTAGCACAGGATGACCAGGGCCAGCGCGTGTAGTCCCAGGAGCGTGCCGCTGAGCAGGTCCAGCATCAGCCCGAGCAGGAAACACGGGCCCAGCAGGCGCATGCGTCCACCCTCGAGATTCCAGTAGATGATGACCAGGACCAGCCAGTGCGGCCGGGCCGCCTGCAGCGCTTCCGGCATCGGCATCAGGGTCAGCAACAGCGCCGCGGCCAGGCTGACCAGCAACAGGACCTGATCGGAATCGCGGGCGCTCATGATTGCTGGCCGGAGGGATCCGGGGCTGGTGCGGCAGCCGCCGGCTCGTCGAACTCTTCGTCCAACTCGTCCGGCTCGGTCGGCGCGCTGTCGGCCGGGTCTTCATCCGTCGACGGCTGCTCCTCGAGCAACTCCTCCCTGAGCGCTTCCTGTAGTTCCTCTGTCAACTCCTGCGCATCCTCGGGCCCGCTCACGCGGTCCAGCACCAGCAGGTAGCGCGAGCGGTCCGGGCGCCCCAGCGGGCGCAGTTCGGCGCGGGCAAAGGCTTCCCCGACCGGGCGTTCGACCGACCCGACCCGGGCCACCGGCAAGCCGGCCGGAAAGACGCCGCCCAGGCCGGAGGTCAGCACGATGTCACCGGGTTCGAGATCCACGTTCATGGGCAGGTCGGTCAACCGCAACTGCGCATTCAGACCGCTGCCGTAGGCAATCGTGCGCAAGCCCGTGCGCTCGATGCGTACCGGCAGGGCGTGATCGGGATCGGTCAGCAGGATCACGCGCGCGCTGTGCAGGAAGACCTCGTCCAGCTGCCCGACCAGGCCCCGGGTGTCGACGACCGGCTGGCCGGAAACCAGGCCATCACGGCGACCGCGGTTGATCAGGACGCGGTGCGAAAAGGGATTGAGGTCGACCCGCCGGATCTCGGCCGCGACCGAGCCGATGTCCACGCGCTGTCCGGCATCGACCAGTTCCCGCAGTTCGGCGTTCTCCCGCTGCAACTCCTCCAGCACCAGCAGGTCGGCCGACACCCGGGCCAGGTCCAGGCGCAGGGCGCGCGCCTCGGCCAGCAGCTGGCGATGCGCGCGCAGGCCCTCGCCCAGCCGGGCGCCGGTCTGGTAGGGCCACTCGATCAGCAACATCAGCGGTTCGGTCACCAGGCCGGCGCTGGCGCGCGCCTGGTCGACCCAGCGTTCGCGGAAATCCAGGCTCATCAGGATGATCGCCAGCAGCACGTAGAACATGAGCCGGGAGGTGCGCCCGGCCAGGTCGGGACCGAATTCGAAGCGGCTGCCGGGAGCGTTCACCGGTGGGTCGGAGCGCGCACGCGATCAGGCGCGGGCTCAGGTGGCGAAAAAGAAGTCGGCCCGATTCTCGTCCATCATCTCAAGCGCGCGTCCGCCGCCGCGGGCGACGCAGGTCAGCGGGTCGTCGGCAATGATGACTGGCAGGCCGGTTTCCTGCATCAGCAGCTGGTCCAGCCCTTTCAGCAGCGCCCCACCCCCGGTCAGGACGATGCCGGTCTCGGCCACGTCTGCGCACAGTTCGGGCGGCGTCTGCTCCAGCGCCACACGGACGGCACCGACGATGCTGGCCAGCGCCTCGGACAGCGCCTCGAGCACCTCGTTGCTGTTGAGCGTGATCATCTTGGGCACGCCCTCGGCCAGGTTGCGGCCCGAGACCTGGATTTCGCTCTGGGCTTCCTGCGCGTAGGCGCAGCCGATCTCGGTCTTGATGCGCTCGGCGGTGGTCTCGCCGATCAGCGTGCCATAGGAGCGGCGCACGTAGTTGACGATGGCCTCGTCGAAGTGGTCGCCGCCCAGGCGCACGGAGTTGGAGTAGACGATGCCGTTCAGCGAGATGACGGCGACCTCGGTGGTGCCGCCGCCGATGTCCAGCACCATCGACCCGCGCGCCTCGTGAATGGGGATGCCGGCGCCGATGGCCGCCGCCATGGGCTCCTCGATCAGGTAGACCTCGCGCGCGCCCGCGCCCTCGGCCGACTCCTTGATCGCTCGGCGCTCGACCTGGGTGGACGAGCACGGCACGCACACCAGCACGCGCGGGCTGGGCCTGAGGAAGCGCGAGGCGTGCACCTTCTTGATGAAGTGCTGCAGCATCTGCTCGGTCATGTTGAAGTCGGCGATGACGCCGTCTTTCAGCGGCCGCGTGGTGCGGATGTTGCCGGGCGTGCGCCCCAGCATCTGCTTGGCCTCGGCGCCGACAGCCGCGACCGACTGCGGGCCGCCGGGGCCGCGTTCCATGCGGATCGCGACGACCGAAGGCTCGTTGAGCACGATGCCCTGGCCGCGCACGAAAATCAGGGTGTTGGCCGTGCCCAGGTCGATGGACAGGTCATTGGAGAAGATGCCGCGGAGGCGCTTGAACATGATGGGGGCAGGCCTGAAACAGGAGGTTGATCAAAAGGTCAATCCCCTATTGTACAGGTCGAAAAAGTTATGTGGCTGGACAAAAATTGTTCTGTCCGCGTTGCGCGCAGCCCCACGGCTTAAACTATCGGCCTCCATCCATCACCCCTGATCCTCGCATCGCCATGCCCATCCTGATCTGCGGCTCGATCGCCTACGACAACATCATGGTGTTCCCGGAGCGCTTCCGCGACCACATCCTGCCGGACAAGACCCACATGCTCAACGTGGCCTTCCTGGTGCCCGAACTGCACCGCTTCTTCGGCGGCTGCGCCGGCAACATCGCTTACAGCCTGAAGAAACTGGGCGGGGAGCCGGTGCCCATGGCCACGGTCGGCAGCGACTTCGACGACTACGCGCGCCACCTGGAACGCATGGATATCCGCAGCGACCGGATTCGGCGCCTGGACGACTTCTGGACCGCCCAGGCCTACATCACCACCGACATCGACGACAACCAGATCACGGCCTTCCACCCCGGCGCCATGAACGAGGCGCACCGCGAAGCGATCGCGGCGGACTCCTCGATCACCCTGGGCATCATCTCGCCCGACGGCAAGCAGGCCATGCTCGACCATTCGGCGCAAATGGCGGCAGCCGGCATCCCGCACGTGTTCGACCCCGGCCAGGGCCTCCCGCTGTTCAGCGGTGACGAACTCATCGCCATGATCCGCCGCGCCGACTGGCTGACCGTGAATTCCTACGAATGGGAAATGCTCAAGAACCGCACCGGCCTGGACCGCGAGGCCGTGCTGGCGATGCTGCGTTGCGGCCTGATCATCACCCACGGCGGCCAGGGCTCGGAACTGATCACCGCCGAGGGCGTGGAAACCATTCCGGCCGTCCCGCCTCAGCGCATCGAAGACCCGACCGGCTGCGGCGACGCCTACCGGGCCGGACTGCTGTTCGGGCTGGAGCGAGGCTGGCCGGCTGGTGACGCCTGCCGCCTGGGCTCCGTGCTGGGTGCGGTCAAGATCGCCCATGCCGGCCCGCAGCAGCACGATTTCACGCCGGCGCAGGTCGCCGAGGTATTCGAGTCCGCCTTCGACAAGCCTCTGCCGTCCTGAACCCGGCCCGGATCAGGCAAACTGGACATATCCATCCAATCAATCCCGGATCTATCGACATGCACCAAGAAATCGACGCCAAACACCTGAAGGACTCCTTCCTCGGCGAGGAACTGAACGATTCCGACGTTGCCGCCCTGCGCAGCGTGATGACGATCAGGACGCTGAGCGAGGGCGAGCATCTGGCCGAAGAGGGCTCCAATGACCGCCACCTGTATCTGCTTGCCGAGGGCGACCTGGAGGTGCTGACCCTGCAGCACGGCGAACCGACCCACATCTACGCCATGACGCCGGGCGAGTTCGCCGGCACACGCGCCTTCATCGACGGCACGCCGCGCTCGGCCTCGCTCAAGGCGCAGACCGACTCGGTCGTCTACTGCCTGGAGCCCGGTCCGTTCGAAACCCTGATCGAAACGCATCCGCACCTAGTCTACAAGGTCATGCGCGCCATTTTCCGCATCACTCATCTGAACCTGATGCGCATGAACCGCGAGGCCCAGGAGTTGGCCAACTACGTTTACAAGATGGGCGGGCGCTATTAGCGCACCCGAAGTGGCATTGATCGGCAGACGAGGCGCGCTCAGAGGTCGACGCATTCCCAATTTCGCATTTGTCTATGGCGCGTGAATGCGCTACCTTATGCCTTCCGGAGGAAAATCCTTGGCCTATATGGAGGTCCGCTCAATGAAGAAAAACCTGCTTATCCTGGCTTTGGCCAGCGTTTTCGCCTTGGCGGCGGGCCAGTTGTTCGCCGACATGAACGATCAGTGCCTGATGTGCCATCAGGACCTGAAGGAAAATCCGGTGGAGGCGCACCGTGACTGCATGGCCTGTCATTCCGGCGGCGCCGAAGAGCACATCGACAACATTCGCCAGCCGCCCGATCCGGTGACCGACGAGACCTGCACCAGTTGCCATGAGAAGACCGACGAGTTCCTGGAAATTCGTGCGCATCAGATGGACATGGAGTGCAGCGCCTGTCACACCATCCACGAAAAATAAGTCATTAAACAATTGCGCGCGGGGCCACAATCCGCGCAGCTTTTGAACCAACCGCCGCCGAATCAATCGCGCGGCGGTTTTTTTTGCGCGGATCGTGCGGCCCGGGCTCAGCCGGCTGCCGCCGGCGCAGGCTTGCGTTGCCGGGCCCAGAGGATGAACGCCACGGCGGTGATGTTCATCATCAAGGCATACATGATGGCCGGCACCAGCATGGCCGGGGTGGCGAACAGGCTGACCGCGATGAAGATGGCCAGCGCGGCGTTCTGCAGCCCGCCTTCCAGGGTGACGGCAACGGTATCAGCGTAGTCCAGCTTCATGGCCCGCGCGGTCAGCATGCCGAGCACCATGGTGCCCACGTTCAGGGCCAGGATGAAGGGGCCGAGATCGACCAGGTGGCGCATCATCGTCGAGCCCTGGTTGACGAAGGCC
>SKKM01000102.1 GCA_007121485.1 Wenzhouxiangella sp.
CCTTGACGTCGCGGCTGGCCACGGCGTTCAGGGCCTTGCCCTGCGGCCCGAAGATCTTGCCGTTGGCGCTCAGCAGGTCGGCCCGCTCCATGCCGGGGCCGCGCGGCCGCGCGCCGACCAGAATGGCGTAGTCGGTGTCCTTGAAGCCTTCTTCCAGGTCGGTGGTGGCGACGATGCCGGCCAGCAGCGGGAAGGCGGCGTCTTCCAGTTCCATGACCACCCCTTTGAGCATGTCCAGCGCTGGCGGAATCTCGATCAGCTGCAGGATGACCGGCTGGTTGGGGCCGAGCAGATCGCCCGAGGCGATGCGGAAGCAGAGCTGGTAGCCGATCTGGCCGGCCGCGCCGGTGATGGCGATGCGCTTGGGATGGGTCATGGGGTTCTCCGGGATGGCTGAAGGTATCCAAACATTTTAACGCGATACTCGGCACCGGGGACCAGCGCCCGGTTTCGGGGTATGGTATGAAGTTCACGACATTGACCTGGACAAGACCATGTTGAAGAAAATGCTGGCGCCGGCGGCGCTGATGCTGGGCTTCGGGGTACAGGCCGGCCCGCTGGACGACTACTGGGCCAACCTGCAGACACTGTGCGGGCAGGCTTTCGAAGGCGAATTGATCACGCATCCCGAGGGCGAGTACGGTTTCGTCGACCAGCGCCTGGTGATGCATGTGCGTGACTGCGGCGAGGACCGCATCCGCATCCCCTTCGTGGTCGGCGACAACTACTCGCGCACCTGGGTGCTGACGCGCAAGGGCGATCGGCTGGAACTCAAGCACGATCACCGCTACCCCGACGGCAGCTCCGAGGAGCAGACCATGTACGGCGGCACGAGCACCAACCAGGGTCGGGCCAACGAGCAGTACTTTCCGGCCGATGAGCAGACCCGCGAGGTGATCGAGGCGGCGTTTTCCAACGTCTGGGTGATGCGGGTCTACCCTGGGGAAACCTTCACCTACGGCCTGTGGCGCCTGGGCACGCCACGCGTGTTCCAGGTCGATTTCGATCTGAGCACGCCGATCGATCCGCCCGACGCGCCCTGGGGCTGGGAAGACTGAATAGCGCCTTACGGCTCGGCCTGTTCCAGCCAGTGCATGCTGAACAGGCCGGCCGGATCCTTCCACACATGGCGTGAGGCCAGGCCGGCGCGGGCAGCGAGTGCCCGGAAATCGTCGACCGAGTACTTGTGACTGGACTCGGTATGGATGCCGTCACCCGCGGCGAACTCGAAGCGCTGCCCGTCCAGCCCGATGACGGTGTCGCGGGTGGCCACCAGGTGCATTTCGATGCGGTTTTCCTCGCGATTGAAGCGCGCCTCGTGGGCGAAGGCGTCGACGTCCAGTTCGGCATCGAGTTCGTTGCGCATCCGAACCAGCAGGTTCAGGTTGAAGTCGGCGGTGATGCCGGCCGCGTCGTCGTAGGCGGCCACCAGCTGGGATTCGGGTTTCATCAGGTCGACGCCGATCAGGATGGCACCGCCGGCGCGCGCGATGCGACCCATGCGGCGCAGGAATTCGATCGCCTCGGCGTGGTCGAAATTGCCGATGGTGGAGCCCGGAAAGTAAACGACCCTGCGCCGCGACGGCGGGTCGAGCTGCAGCCGCTCGGCGTCGATATCCCGGGTGTAATCGGCCTGCAGTGGCCGGATCTCGATATCGGGGAAGTCGGAAGCCAGTTGCCTGGCCGAGACCTTGAGCGCCGCCGCCGAAATTTCGATCGGCGTGTAGGCGCGCGGACGTTCCAGTCCGGCCAGCAGCTTGCGCGTCTTGATCCCGGCGCCCGAGCCGAACTCGATGACGTGTGCCCCGGGTCCCACGCGCTCGCCGATCTCGCCCAAGTGCTGCTCGTGCAGGGCCAGGTCGGCCCGGGTCAGGTAGTACTCCGGACACTCGCAGATGGCCTCGAACAGTTCCGAGCCGCGGGCATCGTAGAAGTACTTGCAGGGCAGTGTGCGCGGCTTGGCGGAAAGGCCGTCAATCACGTCGGCCAGGAAGGCCGCGCGCGCTTTCTTGCCGATGCTCATCCGTCGATATCCCGGGCCAGGCGCAGGCCGGAGAACTGCCAGCGACTGCCGGGATAGAAGAAATTGCGGTAGCTGGCGCGAACGTGGCCGGGCGGGGTGGCGCAGCTGCCGCCCTTGAGCACCATCTGGTTGGCCATGAACTTGCCGTTGTACTCGCCGACCGCGCCAGGCGGTGGGCGAAAGCCGGGGTAGGGGGCGTAGCTGGAGGCGGTCCACTCCCACACATCGCCGAACATCTGCACCAGCCGCCCCTGGTCGGCCGCGCTGGCCGGATGGTAGCGCTCGCAATCGGCGAAATGACCTGCTACCGCCATGCCGTTGGCCGCCGTCTCCCATTCAAATTCGGTCGGCAGACGCGCGCCGGCCCACTGGGCATAGGCATGGGCCTCGTAGAAGCTGATGTGACAGACCGGCTCGTCCGGATCCAGGTCGCGCCAGCACCCCAGGGTCTGCAGCATCCACTGCTCGTCCTCGCGCTGCCAGTACAGGGGCGCCTCGATCCTTTCCTGCTGGATGAAGGCCCAGCCGTCCGACAGCCACAGCTGCGGGTCGCGGTAGCCGCCGTCGGCAATGAACTCGGCGTATTCGCCGCAGGTCACCGGGCGCCGCGCGAGCTGAAAGTCGCGCAGCAGCACCTCGTGGCGCGGTGATTCGTTGTCGAACGCGAAGCTCGAGCCTGCGTGGCCGACCGCGACCACGCCGCCTGCGACATCGACCCAGGCCTGTGTCGCCGCCGGTCCGCGGGGCTCGGGCGAACGGGTCCAGGCCGGCGCCAGCGGGTTGAAGCTCAGCGCGTGCTTGAAATCGGTGACCATCAGCTCCTGATGCTGCTGCTCGTGATTCAGGCCCAGCACGACGATGCCCGCAAGGGTTTCCAGCTGTGCATTCGATGCATCGGACAGCAGCCGGGTCACGGCCTCGTCGACCTGCTCGCGGTAGCTGCCGATCTCTTCGCTGTCCGGGCGCGACATCAGTCCGCGCCGGGTGCGCGGAAACTGCTCGCCGATGCCGTTGTAGTAGGAATTGAACAGGTAGGCGTAGTGCGGGCTGACCGGCTCATGCTGTCGGTCGTGCGGCCCGAGCAGGAAAGTCTCGAAGAACCAGGTCGTGTGAGCCCGATGCCATTTCAGCGGGCTGGCGTCCGGCATGGACTGCAGGTTCTGGTCTTCCGGACTCAGGCCGGCGACCATGCGCTCGGTGGTCTGGCGTACCTGGCGGAACTGGCGAATCAGTTCATCTCGGCCCAGACGGGCTGGCGGCAGATCGTTGAAGGTCAAGGCGTCGGCATCGACGCGGTCGAGCAGGGCTTGTGCGGTACTCATGTCGTCCCGGGTGGATGTGATCACGGCGGCAGGCGAATCCCCTCAGATCGAATGCCACCCCGAAATTGTGGCACATGGACATGAAGCTTTCCCGAAACGGGCCCGAGAGCCGCCTAGTCGATGCCGTATTTCTTGAGCTTGTAGCGCAGGGAGCGGAAGGTGATGCCGAGCTGGCGGGCTGCCTCGGTCTTGTTGTAGCGCGCCTCGCGCAGCGCGTTTTCCAGAATCTGGCGCTCGACTTCCTCGATGTAGTCGTCCAGGTTGCCCTCGACGGGGCAGATCGCCTGGGTCTGCAGGCGCTCCGGCTCGGCTTCCAGGCTCAGGTCCCTGCCGTTGATCATCGAGCCTTCGGCCAGCGTGATGGCGCGCTGCAGGATGTTGATCAGTTCGCGCACGTTGCCCGAGAACGGGTGGCTGACCAGCGCCTGGATCGCGTCTTCGCTGAGCTGGCGCGGCGACTCGCCCCATTGTTCGGCGATGGACTTGAGGAAATGGTTGGCCAGCTGGGGGATATCCACGGGCCGTTCTCTCAGCGACGGCATGATCAGCTCGATCACGTTGAGCCGGTAATACAGGTCGTTGCGGAAGTCGCCGGCTTCGACCAGGGGTTTGAGCGCCTTGTGGCTGGCCGACAGGATGCGCACATCGATGCGCAATTCCTTGCGCCCGCCGATCGGCCGCACGGTTTTTTCCTGGATCACGCGCAAAAGCTTGACCTGCATGTTCAGCGGCAGGTCGGCGACCTCGTCGAGAAACAGGGTGCCGCCGTTGGCTGCCTGGAACAGGCCCTCCTTGTCGCTGTCGGCGCCGGTGAAGCTGCCGCGCATGTGGCCGAAGAACTCGCTTTCCATCAGTTCCGAGGGAATGGCCCCGCAGTTGACGGCCACGAATGGCTGGTCGGCGCGCGGTCCGAGGTCGTGGATCAGGCGTGCGGCCAGTTCCTTGCCGGTGCCCGAATCACCGGAAATCAGCACCGGCGCCAGGCTGCGCGCCAGCTTGCTGATGGTGCGCCGGACCCGCAGGATGGCCTCGGACTCGCCGATCAGCCGTTGTCTGAGCATGGCCTGCTCACCGTCGCCGGGTTCGACGGGCTCCGACGCATCGGCGGCTGCCGGCCTGGCCTCTTTGGCCGGCGCGCGCTCGCTCTTGGTCTCCAGGTCGTCGCTGTGCATCTGCAGGGCGGTTCGGACCAGGCCGCGCAGGGATTCCAGGTCGACCGGCTTGGATACGAAGTCGAAGGCGCCGCACTTGAGCGCGGTGACCGCATCCTCGACCTTGCCGTAGGCGGTGATCATGGCCACCGGAAGCTGGGGATGGTCGCGGCTGATTTCCTTGATCAGGCTGAGCCCGTTGCCGTCCGGCAGGCGCATGTCGGTCAGACACAGGGCGAACGGGCCGTTCGAGGCCAGCTGGCGTCGCGCGGCCGACAGGTCCTCTGCCGTCTCGACGTCCAGGCCCATGCGGCTGAGCGTCATGTCCAGCAGTTCGCGGAGATCGGGTTCGTCGTCGACGACCAGCGCGCGCGGTTGGCTCATGCGGGCTCCCTCATGCTGTTGAACACCTTGCGGCTGTTTTCTGCCAGCGGGGCATCGGAGGACTCGGGTCGACGCAGCAGGATTCTGAAACAGGCGCCCGCGTTCGGTATCTGCACGTATTCCAGCGGTGCCTGGTTGGCGTCGCACAGCTGGCGGGCCAGGTACAGCCCCAGCCCGGAGCCCTGGTTATGCGTGGTGAAGAACGGCTCGAACACCTGCGAGCGCTTGTCGAGCGGAATGCCGGGACCGTCATCGATGATGTCCAGGGCGACTTCGCGATGGCCGCGAATCGGGCTGACACGCACGGTGATCACCGGCGGGAGGTCGCTGGTTCGGGCGTGCTTGAGTGAATTCTCCATCAGGTTCCAGACTGCCTGGGTCAACTGGCCGGGGTCAATCATGACGATGATCGACGACGATGGCAACTCCAGGCGCAGGTGATCCTCCGCCAGCTTATGGTAAGCGCCGAACTCCTGGACCAGCCGTCGAATCCAGCTGATCAGGTTGACCGACTCGATCCGGGCCCGTTCGCGGCGCGACAGCTTGAGCACGCTCTCGACGATGTCGTTCATGCGCGCGGAGTGATTGAGGATGATGCGCAGCAGCTTCTGGTCGGGCGGCGGCAGGTCCTCGGATTCATTCAGCAGCTGGGCGGCGTGACTGAGTGCGCCCAGCGGATTGCGGATTTCGTGGGCGATGCTGGCCGACAGGCGGGCCAGCGAGGCCTGGGCCAACTCCCTGGCCCGACGGCTGACCACCGACGTGTCTTCCAGGAACATCAGGGTCGCCGGGCTGTTGAGGCCCGGCATGTCCATCATGCTGGGGACGATGGCGACCTGGGTTGCCTGCAGCAGGATGCCTTCGTCCGGCGCCTTGCCCGTCGCTTTCCATCGGATCAGCCGGTCATGCAGCGGCGGCGCGATTTTCTTCAGGTCCCGCTCGCGCAGTGGCGGGTTGCCGAGCAGGTAGCGGGCCGACTCGTTCATCTGCCGGATCTGGTTGTTCTGGTCGACCACCAGAACGCCGGAGCGCATGCGGTGGATGATCAGCTCGTTGACGCGCTCCAGGTTGGCCAGGTCGTTGCCGCGGCGTTCGGCCAGCAGCTGGTAGGTCCGGCCCCAGCGCCCCAGCAAGGCGGCGGCCAGCGCGGTGACGAATGCCGCGATGCCGTAGGAGGCGGCCAGCAGGGCAGACGGCCCGCTGATCTGGCCGTCGTTGATGATCACCGCATCGGTCAGCAGGCCGATGGTGATCAGCGAGGCAAACAGCAGGGAGATGCGCAGCGGCAGCAACAGCGCCGACACGCCGACCACGAACAGCAGCAGCAGGGCCAGCCCGCTTTCCAGCGTGCCGAAGCAGTGCAGAACGATGCCGACCAGGATCAGGTCGGTCGACAGCGAAAACTGGGCCAGTTCCGAAGGCTTGACCTTGCGGCGCAGGTGAACCACCAGGAAGACCAAGGCGGCGCCGATGTAGGTCAGTGCGGCAGCCTGGGCCAGGAACAGCCGGTAGCCCGGCGGAATGCTCTCGATGGCCGGGCTGAAAGCCACCACGGCAATCGTCGAGGCAACGATCAGGCGAAAGGCGTTGAGATAATGAAGGGCACGCGCGATCAGGCCTTCATCGGCAGCTTGACTCGAGAATGCCTGCACTGCGTTCTCCCTAAAAACCCCGTTGGTTGAGTTGGCCCGATCTCCGCGGCACTCAAATGCCGCGTGACAGTATAGACCTGATCCAAATTTGATAATTGGCCTTCCGGGTTTACAATATGGCGGTTTGGGCGCGGCTTCTCCACCCGGCCCAGTCCGTTGTTCATCCAGTTTTTCTCACCCAAGGGATTCAGCATGAATTTTCACGAGTACCAGGCCAAGGCACTGTTCGCCGAGTACGGCATCCCGGTGCCCAAGGGCGAGTTGGCCACCACGGCCGAGGAAGCGGTCGAGGCCGCCAAGCAGGTTGGCGGCAGCCAGTGGGTCGTCAAGGCCCAGGTCCACGCCGGCGGGCGCGGCAAGGCCGGCGGGGTCAAGTTCGCCACCAGCCTCGACGAGGTCCGCACCCAGGCCGAGCGCATGCTCGGCATGAAGATCGAAACCTACCAGACCGCGGGCCTGGCCCTGCCGGTCAACAGCGTGCTGATCTGCGAGGCGACCGACATCAAGCAGGAGCTCTACCTGGGCGCCCTGGTCGACCGCGCGCACAAGGCCGTGGTGTTCATGGGCTCGGCTGCCGGCGGCGTCGACATCGAGCAGGTGGCTGCCGAAACGCCGGAGAAGATCCACACCGCCGTGGTCGATATCGCCGCCGGTTTCCAGCCCTACCAGGCGCGCCAGATTGGCTTCGCCATGGGCCTGACGCCCAAGCAGGTCGGCCAGCTGACCAGGATCATGTCCGGGCTGTACAAGCTGTTCATGGACAAGGACATCAGCCTGATCGAGGTCAACCCGCTGATCATCGACAACGACGGCAACCTGGGCGCGCTGGACGCCAAGCTCAACGCCGACGACAACGCCCTGTTCCGTCACCCGGAACTGGCCGCGATGCGCGACGAGTCGCAGGAAGACCCGACCGAGCTTGCCGCCAGCAAGCACGAACTCAACTACGTCACCCTGGACGGCAACATCGCCTGCATGGTCAACGGCGCAGGTCTGGCCATGGCGACCATGGACGTGGTCAAGCTGGCCGGCGGCGAGCCGGCCAACTTCCTCGACGTCGGCGGCGGCACCAATGCCGCCCGGGTCAAGGAGGCCTTCAAGCTGATCCTGTCCGACGACAAGGTCAAGGCCATCCTGGTCAACATCTTCGGCGGCATCGTGCGCTGCGACCTGATCGCCGAGGGCATCATCAACGCGGTTGCCGACATCGACGTCAAGGTGCCCGTGGTGGTGCGTCTGGAAGGCACCAACGTGGACGAGGGCAAGAAGCTGCTGGCCGACAGCGGTTTCGCCATCATCCCTGCCGACGACCTCAACGACGGCGCGCGCAAGGCCGTAGAAGCCGCCGCGGCCTAAAGGAATTCAAAGCAATGAGCGTATTGATCAACAAGGACACCAAGGTCATCACCCAGGGCTTCACCGGCGCCCAGGGCACCTTTCACTCCGAGCAGGCCATCGCCTACGGCACCCAGCTGGTTGGCGGCGTGACGCCGGGCAAGGGCGGCCAGACCCACCTGGACCGGCCGGTCTTCAACACCGTCGAGGAGGCCGTCGACGAGACCGGCGCCGATGCTTCCATGATCTTCGTCCCGCCGCCGTTTGCGGCCGACGCCATCCTGGAAGCTGCCGACGCCGGCATCCGGGTGATCGTCTGCATCACCGAGGGCATTCCGGTGCTCGACATGATGCGGGTCAAGGCCGCCCTGGCGGCTTACGACGACGTGACCCTGATCGGCCCCAACTGCCCCGGCATCATCACCCCGGGCGAGTGCAAGATCGGCATCATGCCGGGCCGCATTCACAAGCCGGGCAAGGTCGGCATCGTGTCGCGTTCCGGCACCCTGACCTACGAGGCGGTGTTCCAGACCACCAATGCCGGGCTGGGCCAGACCACCTGCATCGGCATCGGCGGCGATCCCATCCAGGGCATGAACTTCGTTGACTGTCTTGCCCTGTTCCAGGAAGACGAGGCCACCCAGGGCATCATCATGGTCGGCGAGATCGGCGGATCGGCCGAGGAAGACGCGGCCGAGTTCATCGCCGATCACGTCACCAAGCCGGTCGTCGGCTACATCGCCGGCGTCACCGCGCCCCCGGGCAAGCGCATGGGCCATGCCGGCGCCATCATCTCCGGCGGCAAGGGCACGGCCGAGGCCAAGTACGCGGCGCTGGACGAAGCCGGGGTGACTACGGTTCGATCGCCGGTCGAGCTGGGTGCGGCGATTGCCGGTCGGTTGAGGTAGGGACCAGGGACCAGGGACCAGGGACCAGGGACCAGGGACCAGGGACCAGGGACCAGGGACCAGGGACCAGGGA
>SKKM01000298.1 GCA_007121485.1 Wenzhouxiangella sp.
AGTCCGCTCATGCAGCGCCGACGAAGCCGCTGGCCATCCAGTGTCGTTCGGTCGGTCGGCTGAGCTGGAGATCGAGCAAGCCCGCTGCTTCGAACTGCGTGCGCACCTCCTCGATGGTCCACGCGGCCAGCAGGCTGTTGTAGAAGTCATCGCGCAGTACCGGCGGCGCGTCGGCGGCGTGCTGGTCGACGATCCAGCGGGCCCGGGCCTCGGAATCGGGCCGGTGCAGATCCATGATCTGTACATAGGTGCCCGGTCGGGCCAGTGCGGACACGGCCTGCCACAGGCTCATCGGGTCGGGCAGGTGATGCAGCAGGCTGTTGGAGACCACGGCATCGAACTGGCCCGGCGGGCAGCCTTCCGGCAGCCGCGCCTGCAGCAGTTCGATGCGCGCTGCCAGGCCCGCGCGTTCCACCGCCTGCCGGGCCAGCGCCAGCATGTTGGGTCCGGCATCGAGCGCGGTGATGTGCCATCCAGGCAGGGCCGAAGCGAGTCGCAGGCAGATGTCCCCGGGGCCGCAGCCCAGGTCGATCAGCCGTCCGGCTTCAGTGCCGCCAAGTCTCGCGGCCACCGCGTCGGTGAACAACTGGTTCGGCTCGGAAAAATCGGCCTCGGCGTAGGCGCGCGCCTGGGCCGGTTCGTCCATCAGTTCGGGTTCAGGAATTCTCTGCATGATCCGCTTCGTTCTCTTCTTCCTCGGGTGCTGCGGACTGCTCGGCCCGTTCGGCAGGCAGGTAGAGGTCGTCCTTGAGGCCGCAGGCGGAAAGCACCGGCAGGCTCAGCACCAACAGCAGGACTACGGGTACACTTGCGCGCATGAATTCTCGAGATCAGGAAAGGCTTGAATGTGTGGTCCAGGCGACAGGGCCGGACCCGCAGCACGCAGTCATCTGGCTGCACGGACTGGGTGCTGACGGCCACGATTTCGTGCCGATTGTACCCCACCTGCGCAGCGCCGCCGCCCGCCCGGTGCGCTTCGTTTTTCCGCACGCGCCGGTGCGGCCGGTCACCGTCAACGGCGGTATGGCGATGCGCGCCTGGTACGACATTCTGGGCTTCGAGATTGACCGCGACCAGGACCAGGCCGGCATACAGGCTTCGCTGGCCCAGGTTGACGCGCTGATCGATGCGCAGATCGCCGACGGCATGAGTCCGGCCCGCATCATCCTGGCCGGCTTTTCCCAGGGCGGCGCCATCGCTCTGCGCTGTGGCCTGACCCGCGCACAGCCGCTGGCCGGCGTCATGGTGTTGTCGGCCTACCTGCTCGAGGCCGACCGCCTGGAACAGTGGGCCCATCCGGCCTCGGCGCAGGTGCCGATCTTCATGGGCCACGGCAGCGAGGATCCGATCGTGCCGGTGGGCCTGGGAGAGTCCAGCGCCCGCCGCCTGCGGCAGGCCGGCCATGCCGTCGAGTGGCAGACCTGGCCGATGCCGCACTCGGTCTGCCCGGAGGAGATTGCAGCCATTGATCAATGGCTGCAGCGCTGCTGGTCGTGAGAGACCGGCTGAGCGTGGTGATCGTCGATGACGAGGCGCCGGCGGTGCGTCGCCTGCGCCGCCTGCTGGAGGGCCATCCCTGGGCCCGGTGCGTTGGCGAGGCCTCGAACGCGGCCATGGCGCTCGAGGTGTGTCGCCAGCAGCAGCCCGACCTGGTCCTGCTGGACGTGGAAATGCCGGGCCTGGACGGTGTCGGCACCGCGCGCCGCCTGCGCGCCCTGGACCCGGCGCCGCTGATCATCTTCGTGACCGCCTTCGAGCGCTACGCCGTCGATGCCTTCGACGTGCAGGCGCTGGATTACCTGGTCAAGCCGGTGCGCGCCGAGCGCCTGGAGCAGGCCCTGCAGCGCGCGCTGCGTGCCCGCGATCTGGGGCCGCGGCGCGCGGCGACGCTGGCTGCGCGACTGGGTGAAAAACTGATGGCCATTCCGCTGGATGACATCCGGGTACTGGTCTCGGAGGACAAGTACACCTGCGTCCACCACCTGGGGGGGCAGGCGCTGATCGAGGACTCGCTGCTGAGCCTGGAGGAGCGCTTCCCGGACCGTTTTGTCCGCGTGCATCGCGCGGCGCTGGTGTCGCGCGCGCACCTGCGCGCCGTCTACACCGACGACGGCGGGCACGAGCGCGTGGAGGTGGAGCAGTGTTCGGTCAGCCCCGAGGTCAGCCGGCGCAACCTGGCGGCAGTGCGCCGGCTGCTCAAATCCTGACGCATGTCACCCGAAGCATTTCAGAAGGGAAGGAACGAATGCATAACGTGATTACCCTGGCCACCCGCCAGTCCAAACTCGCCCTGTGGCAAACCGAGCACGTTGCCGCCGAGTTGCGACGCCATCACCCGGGCCTGGAGGTCAGGCTGCTGCCCCTGAGCACTCGCGGCGACGAAGTGCTCGACCGCTCGCTGTCGGAAATCGGCGGCAAGGGCGTTTTCCTGAAAGAGCTGGAGCGGGCGCTGCTGGACGGTGAGGCCGATGTGGCGGTGCATTCGCTCAAGGATGTGCCGGCCGAATCGCCGCCCGGCCTCGAGCTTTCCGTGGTGCTGCCGCGTGCCGACTGGGCCGACTGGTGGCTGACCGCCGACGGCAGCACGCCCGGTGATCTGCCCGCCGGCGCCCGCGTGGGGACCTCCAGCCTGCGGCGGCAGAGCCAGCTGCTGCGCGCCTATCCCCATCTTGAGGTCGTGCCGATCCGCGGCAACGTGCAAACCCGGCTGGGGTTGATGACCAGCGGCAAGGTCGACGCGGTCATCCTGGCCGCCGCCGGGCTGCAGCGGCTTGGCCTGCCCCTGGATCACCGCCTGGCCCTGACGCCGCCGGAGTTTCTGCCGGCGCCGGGGCAGGGCGTGATCGTGACCCAGTGCCGCGCGGGCGACGACGCCGTCGAGCGCTTGCTGGCGCCGCTGGAATGTGCGCGGACACGCGACCAGGTCAGCGCGGAACGAGCCGTGGTGGCGGCCATGGGCGCGGATTGCCGCATGCCCCTGGCCGCGCTGGCCACCATCGACGAGCGTGGCGAGCTCGAGCTGGCGGCCCGCCTGTGCAGCCCCGACGGCCGGCAGACCGTGGAAATCAGCCTGCGCGGGCCGCGGGCCGAAGCGCAGGCGCTGGGCCGCAAGGCCGGGCATCATCTGCTGGCCGAGGGCGGCAGCGAGATCATCGCTGCCATCAATTTGAAATAATTTCGCCGGGAGGCTGGACATTGCCGCTAGAAAGTGGCAACATCACCTTCACGCAAGTAGAGGGGTCAACGATTCGCTTTCCGGGCGCCATCCACGACCTAGACTTCTGAGGTGCGTCCCCCTACTGCCAACGCCAACACGCAAGCCCCCAGCATCTTGGCGGTTTAGGTCAGGCGCCCGGAACCTAACTCAAAAGCCTGCTTCTGCAGGCTTTTTTCGTTGATGGATACGAAAACACGGATACTGGTCACTCGCAGCGGCGACAGCGGTCGGCAACTCGCCAACCGGCTGGAAGCGCACGGTGTGGCGGTCATCCACTACGCCCCTGTGCGGCTGGCGGCGATGCCGGATCCCGGAGCCACGCGCGCCCGGCTGCTCGAGAACCTCCCCGTCGACATTCTCGTGGCGCCTTCGGCCGAAGCCCTGCGCCAGCTGGCCGAACTGCTGGAACCCGCGCAGCTTGCTGCGCCCGTGGTTGTCGTCCCGGGGCCGGGAACGGCCCGTGTCGGCGCCCAGCTGGGTTTCAGTCGTCTGGCTTTTCCGCCGTGCGTGGGCGACAGCGAGCACATCCTGCGCCTGCCGGAACTCGAGGACGTCGCGGACGCCCGGATTCTGATCGTTGCGGCGGCTGGTGGGCGGGACCTGATCGAGACCCGGCTGCGCGAACGGGGTGCGCTGGTCCGGCGCCTGGAGGTGTACCAGCGGATCGCGGCGCCGCCGCCGCCGGAAACCGTCGAGCGGATCATGCGCGGACCATCCCTGGTCACCCTGCTGGCCAGCGGCGGCGCCCTGACCGGGCTCCGTCAGCAGTTGCCGGAGGCTTGCTGGAGGGTGATCGCCTCGCAAGCGCTGATTGCTCCCTCTGCGCGCGTGGCCGCCCTGGCCAGGGAAGCGGGCTGTGCCCGGGTGTCGGTCGCCGATGGGGCCGACGACCGCGCCATGCTGGCGGCGCTGGGGATGGTTTGCCCGCAGCTGGCAGCGATCAGTTACCCTTTGGAGAGGTAGTCAGCAGTCCCTGCGCCGGGCTGCGTCCGGGAGGAGCCGAATGAACGACAAGCCGCCAGATCGCGAAGAGATGGAGAGCCGGGATCCGGCGCGTGCCGCCAGCCTCTTAGTGTGCCAGCCGCGGCTGGATGACAGGGCTGCAATGAACGCTTCCGCCACCGTGCTGCCGCCGACTCCAGGATCAAGCCGCCGGGGATCGTTGCCCCTGGTCTTTTCGCTGCTGGTGTTGGCCTTCTGCGGTTGGTCGCCTTCCGTCTGGAGCGACACGCAGGATGAGCCCGAGCAGGCCGCCGAGTATGCCCCTGAGCTGGCCGCGGTCGAGGCCCGGATGGATGAACTGGCTGGGCAGCTTGCAACGGAGCGGGAGGAGCGACGGCAGCTGCTCGAACGGCACGAGGCCCTGGGCGGGGAGCTGGAACGGCTGAGCGCCCGGCTCGATGAGCTGGAAAGCCGGCTCGGCGAAGCCACGGCGACCGCGGAAGCCCGGGGGGCCGAAGACCTGCAGCTCGAACGCGATCTGCAGCGTCACATCGCCATGCTGGAGGCAGCCGCGCTGCTGCGGATCGGTCAGGAGCGCGCCGAGCTGGGTGGCGACCTGCACGGCGCACGGCTGGCCTATCGGCGTGCCGAGGAACTGCTGGCCCGGGTCGATGATGCGCGGCTGGATCGCGTCCGGCGCCTGCTGGCCCAGGAACTGGAGTCGCTGGAAAGCGCCCAGGATCTGGACCTGGGCCGCGCCATGGCCCGGCTCGACCGCCTGGCCCGCGAGAGTCGCGGCTGGCCGACCCTGCTCGGTCATGGCGCCGGCGAACCCATGCCGCGGGGCGATGACGAGGAGCCGGAACACTGGCGCGAGCGCGTCGCCGGCGCGGCCCGGGGGCTGGTACGGGTTCAGGCCCGCGACGATCTGGGCCGCACCCAGGAGCAGTTCGAAGCGGCCAGGGAGCAGCTGCAGCTGCGCCTGGTCGCGGCCCAGCTGGCGCTGACGCGGCGCGACGCCGGTGCCCTGGAGCTGCATTTGGCGGCAGCCATCGAACTGCTCGACGATTGGTTCGATCCGGCTGCGAACGACGTCGTCCAGGCGCGCGGCGAGCTGAGCGACTTGAGCGAGCTGGGTTTCGAGCAGGATGTGCCGGACCTGGGTGAGGCCCTGAACCGGCTGCACGCCGTGCTGGGTGGATCTTGAAGAAGCTGCTCCTGATCGCCGCCAGTCTGCTGGCGATCGTGCTGGCGGCGATTCTGGCGCCGGTATTGCTGGATGATCCAGGGCATGTCCGGGTCGATGTCGGCAGCTGGCGACTGGAAATGTCGGTGCTGGTGCTCGCCGGCCTGGTGGTCCTGTTCTGGGTCGCGCTCAGCGTCCTGATCGGCCTGGTTCGCTTGCCCGGAAGGGCGCTGCGCAAGGCGCGGTCGGCCCGGGCTCAGCGCCAGCTCGAGCACGGCTTGCTGGCGCTGGCGGAGGGCGACTGGGGACAGGCGGAAAAGCATTTGCACCGGGCCCTGAGCCATCACGGTTCCCCTGCGGGCTACCTGGCGGCCGCGCGCGCCGCGCAGGGCCAGGCCGAGCCGGATCGGCGGGATGCCTGGCTGAAGCTGGCCGATGGCCGTTTCGGCCGCCGGCATCGCGTCGCCGGCCTGACCCGGGCGCGCATGCTGCTCAGCGAAGGCCGCGCCGACGAGGCCGTGCCAATCCTCGAGTCGCTGCACCTGCGCAAGCAGCGGCATGCCGGCATCCTGCGCCTGTTGCTGCAGGCCTACCAGGATGCCGGCCGTTGGCGCGACCTGCGCTTGCTGACCCCGGCCCTGCGCAAGGCCGGCATCGTCGATGCCTCGCGGGCCGAAGAGCTGGCCGTGCTTGCGGCGGTGCGCGAGATGGAAGCCGCGCTCGAGATCGAGCAGCTCGAGGCGGGCTGGCGGGCCTTGCCGGCCCGTCTTCGCCGCACTCGCGACGTGGTGGTCGCCCATGCGCGCCGGGCCGCCGAGCTGGGGCGTCCGGCCCTGGCCGGCGTCGGCCTGAGGAAGCTGCTGGAAGAGGCGCCGGACACGGAAGCCCTGAAGCTGTATGCGATTGCCGACGAAGGAGAGCGTGGCGGGCGCATTGCCGACTGTCGCCGCTGGCTGGAGCATCATCCGGATGATGAAGGTCTGCACCTGGCGCTGGGCATGCTGTACGCGGGCGAGCGCGACGACGAGCGGGCCCGTCATCACCTCGAAAAAGCGCTGGCGCTGCGCCCGGACAGCGAGGCCTATGCGCTGCTGGGCCGTGTGCTCGATCGGGGCGGACAGCTGGAGGGTGCCGCACACTGCTACCGCAACGCCCTGCGCCTCAAGTCGGGGCGCGGCGCCGAGCCCTTGCCGCCGCCGGGACGGGACGGGGCCGATTCTTCGGACGGGAACTCGCCGGGCGGCTGACAGTCGAACGAGCCAACCACTGCATATGTGCACGCCTTCATCGGCCGTTTACCGGGATGAAGGTGTACTGCTAGAATGGTGAATGGATTTGATGGAGTACGGAATGAGCAATCAGCTTGTACCCAGCCACATGATGGCGCCGGCCGGAACCGGGTCGCTGGACGCCTACATCCAGGAAGTGAACCGCCTGCCGGTTCTTAGCCTGGAAGAGGAGCAGGACCTGGCCCGACGCTTCCGCGACGAGGACGATCTCGACGCGGCCCGGCAGATGGTCATGTCGCACCTGCGCTTCGTGGTGCACGTCGCGCGCGGCTACGCCGGCTACGGGCTGCCGCTGGGTGACCTGGTTCAGGAAGGCAATATCGGCCTGATGAAGGCGGTCAAGCGCTTCGACCCCGACCAGGGCGTACGCCTGGTGTCGTTTGCCGTGCACTGGATCCGGGCCGAAATCCACGAATTCATCCTGCGCAACTGGCGCATCGTCAAGGTCGCCACCACCAAGGCGCAGCGCAAGCTGTTTTTCAACCTGCGCCGGCAGAAGAAGCGCCTGGGCTGGTTGAATCAGGCCGAAGTCAACCGGGTGGCGGAAGACCTCGGGGTCAAGCCCGAAGTGGTCATGGAAATGGAATCGCGGCTGGCCGGGCAGGATATCGGTTTCGACCTGACCAGCGACGACGATGACTCCGGCTACGTGGCGCCGGCCGCCTACCTGGAAGGCCTGACCGTATCTCCGCAGGAAGCGATCGAGGCGCAGGACTGGGAAGAACACCACCAGAACCTGCTGTTCGACGGCATCGAGAACCTCGACGACCGCTCCCGCGACATCATCCAGAGCCGCTGGCTGATGGACCCCAAGATCACCCTGCAGGAACTGGCCGACAAGTACGGCGTGTCCGCAGAGCGTATCCGCCAGCTGGAAAACGCCGCGCTGAAGAAGCTTAAGGCCCGCTTCGAAGCCTGAATCCAGGCGGGGCGCGGAGCCTGACCGTTCGCCTGTCGCCAACGCGCCCACCCGGGCGCGTTGTGCGTTTCGGGTTTTTATATAATCGCAGATGAACGCGGATGAGCGCAGATTGAAAGGCAAGTAATCATGTTGTCTTCATCTCACTTTCGGCCCGATCCATCTCCCGGACCCTTTCTGCTGTTTTTCTTTTTTATTCCTTGTCTTTATCCGCGTTCATCTGCGTTCATCCGCGGTTAAAAGCCTTTCTATCCAAACCAATCAGATTAGGCTCCACCTCCAACCAAACACCGAATTCGTCTGCAACGGACGCGGTGATCCGGTCGATCAATTCGCGCAGCTGGGCCGAGGTGGCCCGGCCGTGATTGACGAGCACCAGCGCATGGTTCCGGTAAACCCCGGCATCGCCAACCCTGCGCCCGCGCCAGCCCAGGCGTTCGATCATCCAGCCGGCGGCCAGCTTGACCGAACCGTCGGCCAGCCGCCAGTGCGGCAGGGAAGGGTGTTGCGCGATCATGGCGTCCGCCGCGTCGGCGTCGAGTACGGGGTTCTTGAAGAAGCTGCCGGCATTGGCCAGGCGGGCTGGATCAGGCAGACGGTGGCGGCGCAGGCGGATCACCGCCGCGGCCAGCTGGCGCGGGCCGGGTGCGCCGATGCCGCGGGCCTGCAGGTGTTCGACCAGGCTCTGGTAGTCCAGAGCAGGGTGAAAGTCGCGTCGCAGCCTCAAGCTGATCGCGGTGATCAGGAAACGCCCGCGGTCGGCTGACTTGAAGCGGCTGTCTCGATAGGCCAGGCCGCATTCCGGCATCGGGATTTCCACCGGCCGGCCGGTCTGCCAGTCCCAGGCACTGACCGACTCCAGCGACTCGGCCAGCTCGACGCCGTAGGCGCCGATGTTCTGCATGGGGGCGGCCCCCACCGAGCCGGGAATCAGGATCAGATTCTCCAGCCCGTAGAACCCGCGATCCAGGCACCAGCGCACCAGCGCATGCCAGTTTTCCCCAGCCGCGGCGCGCACGCGCACGTGCCGCTCGTCCACGGCTTCGACCTGGGCACCGCGCAGGCGGTTGAGAAGGACAGTGCCCGGCCAGTCGGCCATGAACAAGGTGTTGGACCCCCCTCCGAGCACCAGCCGCTGGCCGGGGTCTGCTGGCAGTTCGGCCAGTTGGTCCGCGTGATCGAGCCTGATCAGTCGTTCGG
>SKKM01000078.1 GCA_007121485.1 Wenzhouxiangella sp.
GCATTTGCTGCAGCTGGTGCTGCTGGTAGCCGTTGAGGCTGCCGAACATCTGGTACAGCTGGCCGAGGCAGAACGTCTTCAGCTGCTGCACGCAGGCTTCCGGCCACTCGAACAGGTCGAAACGGCTCTCGAACAGGGTGCGGTTGCGCTTCACGCGTGGTTCCGGGTTCGCGTACAGGTCACCCTTGGCCTCCCGCTCCAGGAACAGCTCACGCAGCTGGCGATTGAGGTTTTCCTGGTCCGCCACGCGCGTGACGCCGATCGGGATGGCGAAGGCGTGGATGATTTCGGCGGCGGGTGCGTTGGCGGTCACTTCAGCGCTCTCCGGGGCTTGGGATGAATGAATTTTGACATTGGTCGGCGGTTTGGTGGCCCCGAATCCGCTGGATTTCAGGCTTTCGCGCCCGGCTATTGCGGTCTTTCGGCGACTTCAGGAATCCGAAACCCCCGCGAAAGCGGCTGTTTTGCAAGAAAAAATGCCGGATTCGGCCCCGCCCTTGCACTGGCAAAGCGGGCCTGCGTAGAATAACCCGCCTGTCGCGTCGCACCAGCATCGCTTATGATCGGTGCTTCCATCCGCCCCAACCAACCAATTGGGAAAGAGCAAATCAATGAAATTGAAAATGATCAGCATTGGTGTTCTGGCCAGCATTACACTGATGACAGGGGTCCTGTCTCTCAGTGCCATCGCCCAGGACGTCGACCCCGTACTCGATACCAGCCGCCAGGCCGTTCAGGACACCGAGCGTTCGCAGGAGCGCATCGACCAGCTGGACGCGCGCACCCAGGGTCTGCTGAGCGATTTCCGCGCCAACCTGCAGCAGCTCGAGCAGCTCAACCGCTACAACGCCTCGCAGCAGCGCCAGGTCGACGCGCAGCGCCGCGAGATGGCGTCGCTGACCGAAGACATCAACAACATCGCCAGCCTGCAGCGCGCCATCCAGCCGCTGATGGAGGACATGGTTGAAGCGCTGGACCAGATGGTCGAGGCGGACATGCCCTTCCTGCTGGAAGAGCGTCGCAACCGCGTCCAGCGCCTGCGTGCCCTGATGGATGACCCGTCGCGTTCGCCCGCTCAGCGATATCGGCTGGTGGTCGAGGCCTACCAGATCGAGAATGAGTACGGTCGAACCATCGAGTCCTACCGAAGCGACATTGAAATCGGCGGCCGCAGCTTCGAAAACGTCGAGTTCCTGCGCATCGGCCGCGTTGCGCTGATCATGCGCACCGACGATGACCAGACCCTGATGCGTTTCGACCGCGCCAGCGGCCAGTGGGTCAACCTCGACATGGCCATGCTGCCGGACGTGCGCCAGGCCTCGCGCATCGCACGCGAACAGATTCCGCCCGACCTGATCTTCATTCCGGTCACGGCACCGCAGACCGGCGAAGGAGGCTGAGCCAGACATGATCGAGACTCAGAACCGCCTCCACGCCCACTCTGGCCCTAGCAGGATTTCCAGCATGTCCTCAACTTCCCGGAATTTCATCGTCGGCCTGATCACGGCCGGACTGTTGGCTGTCGGCCTGTTCCAGATGCCGGTTGCCCACGCCCAGCCGCAGACCATCGACGAGGTGCTGCGTGCCATGCAGGCCGAACGCCGCGCCGTATCGGAAACCAACCAGCAGCGCGAAGAGCGTTTCCGTCGCGAACAGGCGACCCAGGAAGCAGAACTCCGCCGCCTGCGCGGCGAGGTGCAGGCCGCTGAATCCGAAGCCACCCGCCTCGAGAACCTGCGAAATCAACTCGACCGCGAGCTCGACGAATTGCGCGCCCAGCTGGCCGAGCGCCAGGGTGAGTTCGGCGAGCTGTTCGGGGTCGCGCGAGCTGCTGCGGCCAGCTTGAACGAGCAGCTGCAGGATTCGCTGATTTCGACCCAGTTCGAGGGTCGTGGCGACGACCTCGTCCGGATGGCCCAGGCCGATCGCCTGCCGACCATCCAGCAGCTGGAGAATCTCTGGTTCACCATGCTGCAGGAGGCCAGCGAGCAGGGCCGCGTCGCCCGCTTTGACGCCCAGGTGATCGGCGACGGCAACCAGCTGGCCCGCGAGACCGTGGTCCGGGTCGGACCCTTTACCGCCTTCAGCGAAAGCGGCTTCATGGTGCCGAGCGACGGCACCCTGCGCTACCTGGCCAGGCAGCCGGGCCGGGCCGAAATCTCCGCTGCCCGGCGCGCCTTCAACCATACCGGCGACGGCGTGGTGCGCGGTCTGATCGATCCATCCCTGGGCACGCTGCTCGGACTGGTGGTCGAAGTGCCCAACCTGCAGGAGCGGGTCGCCCAGGGCGGCGGCATCGGTTACGCCATCATCGTCGTGGCCGCCTTCGGTATCCTGCTCGCCCTCGTGCGCTGGCTGATGTTGACCATCACGGCCCTGAAGGTCCGTTCGCAGATGAAGTCCTCGACCCCGTCCAAGGGCAACCCGCTGGGCCGCATCATGCTGGCCTACGAGGAGCATCGCCAGTCCGACCTGGAGACCCTGCAGCTCAGGCTGGACGATGCAGTCCTGAAGGAGTTGCCGAAGCTGGAGGCCGGCCTCAACGTGGTCAAGGTCCTGGCTGCCGTGGCGCCGCTGATGGGTCTGCTCGGTACCGTGATCGGGATGATCGTCACCTTCCAGGCCATCACGCTGTTCGGTACCGGCGATCCGCGCATGATGGCCGGCGGTATCTCGCAGGCCCTGGTGACCACCGTACTCGGCCTGATCGCCGCCATCCCGCTGCTGCTCCTGCACGCATTTGCCGCGGCCTCTGCCCGCCGTGTCGGCCAGGTGCTGGAGGAACAGTCGGTCAGCCTGGTCGCCGAGACGGCCGACCAGGGCTGATGTTGCCGCTGCCTGCTGAAGGAACGCAATCGTGCTAGAGCTGCTCAATCCGGTCAACGCTGTCGAGGTCATTGGGAACTATCTCAATGTCGGTGGCCCGGTCGTGGTGGCGCTTCTGATCAGCACCTTCGTCATGTGGGTGCTGATCAGCGAACGCTTCCTTTATTTCCTGTTTCCGGCCCGGAGACTGGTCAGGAAACAGGCGGAGCGTTGGGACGGTCTGGACGACCGCGGCAGCTGGGCGGCCCACGCCTTCCGTGAGCGCCTGCTGTCCGAGGTGCGGATTGAAAACGAGCGTTATCTCGGTCCGATCAAGGCCTTGATCGTGATCACGCCGCTGCTCGGACTGCTGGGCACGGTAACGGGGATGATCGAGGTGTTCCAGGTCATCGTCGACACCGGCGCCTCGAACGCCCGCCTGATGGCTTCGGGCATTTCGCGCGCGACCATCCCGACCATGACCGGACTGGCGGTGTCGCTGACCGGGGTCTTTTCGATCAACTACCTCGAGCGCAAGAACCTGCGCGTGGTGACCGCCCTGTCCGACCAGCTCAGCGTCGAAGCCGGGATGGGATACGGCGCGAAAAAGCGGCTGACCTCGGATGATGAAGAAGCGGCGGACGTCAACATCACCCCGCTGCTGGATATCGTCTTCATCCTGCTGATCTTCTTCATCGTGACCGCGACCTTTCTGGATGAAGTCGGGATCGGCATTACCTCGCCGTCACCGGATCCGCCGGAGGAACTGCGCCGGCCGCCGCCAACGCTGGTGCTCGCCGTGCGCAACGACGGCTTTGTCATGGTCGACGATGTGCGCATGATCGATCCGCGCTCGGTGACGCCGGTGGTCGAGGCCTTCCGCGCCGAGAACCCCAACGGCGTGGTCCTGTTGAACGCAGCGCCCGATGCGCCGGTCGAAGCGACTGTGCTGGTACTGGACCAGTCCCGGTCCGCCGGCGTGGATCCGGCCATCGCCATTCAGCGCCGCTGAGCGGGAGATCATGAAATGCTGAGACGTAAAAAACGCGATGCCGAAGACAGCGACGTCAACGTGACGCCGCTGCTTGACATCGTCTTCATCATGCTGATTTTCTTCATCGTGACCGCGACCTTCATCAAGGAACCCGGCGTGACGGTGCAGCGGCCGGACGCCCGGACCGCCGAGGAACAGCGCCTGGTCTCGGTCCTGGTGGCGATCGACTCCAACAACCGCATCTGGATCAATCGCGAGGAAACGCCCTTGGAGGCCGTGCGCGTGGCTGTCGAACGTCTGCGCCGTGAAAATCCGCGCGGGAGCGCGGTCATCCAGGCCGATGGCACCGCGGACAGCGAGTACCTGGTGGAGGTCTTGCAACAGATTCGCGATGCCGGTGTCCAAGAAACAGTAGCCGTATCGACCTTGAAAAGATAATGAGCAGCATTCTCAGACTATTCACTGGCTTGCCGGGCGCCATTCTGGTGACCTCGGTAATTTTCCTGTTGCTGGCGACGGTCATCCAGCAGCGCCAGGACGTGGTGCTGTCGGACGATCAAGCGGTCCAGATCAACGTTCTGCGCCAGCTGGAAGACCGCGTCGATCAGCGCGCGGAGGACTTCCAGCGCCCGGTGCTGGATCAGCCGCCCCCGCCGCCGCCCATGGTGTCCGACCCCTCGTTCCGGCCCAGCATGGACGTGGCCATGGGCGCGCTGCCTGATTTCAGCGCGACCGATGTTGACATCGGCACCGGCTTCAACCCTGACCGTGACGCCCAGCCGCTGGTGCGCATCCCGCCCCAGTACCCGTCCCAGTGCCAGCGCACCGCGCGCGAGCTTGAGACGGTGGTGGTCGAGTTCGACGTCACGCCGGAAGGCTCGGTGATCAACGCGCGCGTACTCGACAGCACCAATGCCTGCTTCAACCGTGCGGCCATGCGCGCCGTGGAGCGCTGGCGTTACGCCCCGCGCATCATCGACGGCCAGGCGCAGCCACGCTTCGGCGTGCGCACCGCCATCGACTTCGGCATGGAGGAATAGCGTGACCAGACAGACGACGTGGATCGCTTCGCTCGCATTGCTGGCGCTGGCCTGGCTCGGCCTCGGCGCCCCGGCACAGGCCCAGACCTTGTCGCCCAACGTGGCCAATGACCTGCTGCGGGCCTACGAGCTGCTGGAAAACGATGAAACCCGAGAAGCGCTGACTGCGCTGAACCGTCTGATGGAGAGGCGCGGCGACGCCATGACGCCGTTTGACCGTGCGTCGGTCCTGCAGATTCGCGGATCCGCCTACGTGCAGTTGGACGACTTCGAGCGGGCCCTGACTGACTTCGAGCGCGCCATTGCCCAGGACGCGCTGCCGTCCGAGCAGGTCAACCGGCTCCGGTTCAACATGGCCCAGCTGTACTTCGTCACTGAGCAGTTCGAAAAATCCATCGAGTTCTTCGAACGCTGGCTGGCCGATGACCCCGAGGTCAGCGCCAATACCTATTTCATGTTGTCGGGCGCCTACTACCAGGTCGGCAACCTGGAACGCTCGCTGGAATCGGTGACCAAGGCGATCGAGTTGTCGTCTGCTCCAGAGCGCCGCCAGTACGAGCTGAAAAACGTGCTGCTCAATGAACTCAACCGGGTCCGCCAGCGCACCGAGCTACTGGCGCGCATGGTCGTGCTCTGGCCCGACGAGCTGAGCTTCTGGCGCCAGCTTTCGGCGCTTTACCTGGACCAGGACGACCAGCTTCGCGCCTTCGGCGCACTGGAATCGGCCTACCTGGCCGGCCTGGTCAAGGACGAACGCGATATCCTGCTGCTGGGCCAGTTCTATTCCAGCTTCAACAATCCCTACCGTGGCGGTCGCCTGATCGAGCGTGAAATGGACGCCGGCCGGGTAGAGCGCAGTGTCGCCAACCTGGAGCTGCTGTCGCAGCTTTGGAGCCAGGCGCGCGAGCACCGTTTGGCCATTCCGATCCTGCGTGAAGCGGCCCGTTTGTCAGATACCGGGCAACTGTCGTTCCGCCTGGGCCAGGCCTTGCTGGCTGATGAAAATCACTCGGCAGCAGAGACTGCCTTCCAGGCCGCGATCGACAAGGGCGAACTGGACGACAACATTCTTGCCGAGGCCTGGATGCTGCTGGGCAACGCCCGCTTCAACCAGGCCGGCCCTGGCGACCGTCAGCAGCGGCGCTCAGCCGACCAGGCGTTTGCCCAGGCCGAGCGCTTTGCTGCCACGCGCTCGCAGGCGCGCGGCTGGCGCGATTTCATCCGCGCCATTGACGATACCGAGACCCGTCAGGCCCAGCTCGAGCAGGAACAGGCCGAGCGCCTGGAAGAAGCGGCGCAGGAGCGCGCCCTGATGGCCTGCCGTGCGCAGCAGCTGGCCGGCACCACGCTGTCGGCTGAGTGCCGGCGCCTGCTGGCGGCCGAGGAAGAGCGACTGGATCGGGAGCTGGAACAACAGCCGTAGCACGGCGCTTGAGCGGAAGTGCGGTTCCGTCCGCGGCGCACCAACCCTGAACAAAGCCCGGCCCAGAGAGCCGGGCTTTTTTCTTGGCCGGATTCGCGGTTATAGTTGGGGCGGCCAAGGTTTGCGGGGGCTGAAGCATTGAAATCAGAGCTTGGAGCGGGACTGATCGGGGCGCTGCTGCTCCTGTCCGTGGCAAACGCTGCCCACGGCGCGCTCGACTTCCACCCCGTTTTTCGCATCATGGACGTGCCGTCTGGCTTGCCCGACCAGTACGTCGAAGCCATTGTCCAGGACGTTCACGGTTACGTCTGGATCGGCACCCGCGGCGGGCTGGTGCGCCATGAGGGCCGCGAGCTGAATCTCCTGCCGCGCGACCCCGAGCACCCGGATGCCTTGCCCGACAACAACGTCATGAGCCTGCACGCCCACAGCGACGGCATGGTGTGGGCCGGTGTGGCGGGCGCTGGAGCCGTGGAAATCGGGCCGGACCTGGTTCCCCGCCGCCATCTGGCGCCGGAGTCGAGCGGCGGCGTGCTGCCTCAGGGTCACATCTGGTCGATGGCCGAGGACTGCCAGGGTCGGCTCTGGTTCGCGTTCATGCGCGGCGGCGTGGCGCGCTTCGATCCCGAGTCGGAGCAGCTTCTGAGCGTTCCGCAGGAGGAGGAATCCGGCCTGACGCCGGAAGGGTTCCAGACCAAGATCGTTGTGGACCGCGAGTGCCGGGTGTGGCTGGCCCAGTCGCATCGGCTGAGCCTGATGGAACCCGACAGCGATCAGCCGCGCTTCGTCGAGGTGCTGCCCGGTGGCCCGGACAGCGGCGGTATCTTCCTGACCATGCTGGACCACAGCGAGTTGGGCATGCTGGCCGGGCGTGGTCAGGCACTGCTCGCCCTGGCCGAGGGCGACAGCGCGGGCTTCGGCGCGGTCGCACGGGAATTGGCCAGCCTGGACGGCCTGGTGGTTGGCCTGGCCGAGCTCCCCGATGGCCGCGTCGTGGTCAGCACGACGCAGGGTCTGAACTTCTTCGACCCGGCCACCGGCTACATGGAACAAATCCACGCGCGCCCGGATTTGCCTTACGGCTTGCCCAGCAATGCGCTCAGTGGGGCATCGCTGGTTGACCGCGAAGGCGGAGTCTGGCTCGGCGTCTCGCAGAGCGGCCTGGTCTACCTGCCGCCCGAGCACGGAGTTTTCGCCCGCCTGCACCGGGGCTTCCAGGCTGACGCCGATGCCATCATGGAGCACGTCAACATACTCAGCCCTGCATCGGCAGACACCGGTTTCTGGGTAGGCGCCCGAGCGGGTGCGCAGCGGGTCGATCCCGCTGCGGGTGCGATCGTGCATGCGCGCGAGTTCTTTCCAGACTTCCCGCCTGATCCAATGAATCGCCTGTTCAACGGTTTCTGGGAGCGGCCTGACGGCCTGGTCGTGCTCGAGCTGGGCAGCATGTGGTGGCTCCGTTCCCAGCCCGACCAGAGCGACACCGTGCTGCACCGGTCCGAACTGGACAACACCAACCTGAATTTCCTGCATCCGGATGAGCCGCAGTCGGTATGGGTCGGCACCTCGACCCAGGGCCTCCTGCACTACGACCTGCCCAGCCGCGAATGGCGCCGTTATGGACCGGATCAGCCGTCTCCGCTGACGCTACCGGAAGCGTCCCCGCGGCTGATGATTCGCGATCCTTCCAACCGGCTCATTCTTGCCGGCACGCGCACCCTGTACCGCTATGACCGTGAGTATGGATTTTCCCCCATCGCCGACATCGCGCAGGGCAGCATCAGCCACCTGGGCTTCGCCCCCGACCGCAGCCTGTGGGTGGCCAAGAACGCGGGCCTTGGCCAGTGGCGCTGGGACGGTGAGCAGGCCGAGCATGTGCGCGATCATGACATCGCGACGCTGGTCGAACGGGCCAGCCTGAGGGCGGTGTTCCCGGTGCGCGAGGACGAAATCTGGCTGGTGCTGAGCAGCGGTGTGGCGCGACTGAACCCGCAGACGGGACAGACCCGCCTGTTCACCCGTTCCGACGGCCTGGCGCCGGACGAGTTTCGGCCGCGGGCCAGCATGCGCCTGCCGGACGGCCGCATCGTGATTGGCGGCAACCGGGGCCTGGTGTTCGTCAACCCGGACCAGGTTCGCGATGATCCGGTTCAGCCGCCGGTGCACCTGAGCCGCGTCAACGCCGGCGAACTCGACCAGGTGCTCGTACCCGGCAACCGTGCGCCGCTGAGACTGCAGTGGCACCAGAATGCCGTGCGTTTCGAGTTTTCGGCCCTGACCTTCGTTGCGCCCGAACGGGTGCGCTACCGCGTCCGTCTGCATGGCTGGGACGATGACTGGGTCGAACTGGGTGAGCTGGGGCGGATGTATTACAGCAACCTTCGGTCCGGCGCCTACCGCTTCGAGGTGCAGGCGGCGACCGATGCGGGTCGCTGGACCGAAAACGGCGACAGCATCGTCATCGAGCTGGAACCGCCGCCATGGGC
>SKKM01000165.1 GCA_007121485.1 Wenzhouxiangella sp.
CCAACCTCGCCCGCCCGGCTTCCGGCCATCTGTACTTCAGCCTCAAGGACCAGCGTGCCCAGATCCGCTGCGCGTTGTTCCGCAGCAACGCCGGCGCCATCGGCTTCAAGCCCGGCAACGGCGACGAGGTGCTGGTCCGCGGGCGTCTGAGCCTGTACGAGCCGCGCGGAGACTACCAGCTGATCGCCGATGGGCTGCTTGCGGCCGGAGCCGGCGCGCTGCAGCAGGCCTTCGACGCGCTGAAAAGAAAACTCGAGTCCGAGGGCCTGTTCGCTCAAGAACGCAAGAAACCGCTGCCGGCCTGGCCGCGTCGCCTGGCCGTCGTCACCAGCCCCAGCGGGGCCGCCGTGCGCGACATCCTGCACGTGATCGAGCAGCGCTGGCCGCTGGCCGAGGTGCGCATCTACCCGTCGCAGGTGCAGGGAGACCAGGCACCGGCTGAACTCGTGCACGCGCTGCGCGCCGCCGACCGTGACGGCTTTGCAGACGTCATCCTGCTGGCACGCGGCGGCGGGTCGCTGGAAGACCTGTGGGCCTTCAACGACGAAACCCTGGCCCGGCTCATCGCCGGACTGGCCACGCCCGTGGTCAGCGGCGTCGGGCACGAAACCGATTTCACCATCGCCGATTTCGTTGCCGACCTGCGCGCGCCCACCCCGAGCGCGGCCGCCGCGGCCGCGACCCCGGACGGGCCAGCGCTCCTGCGTCAGATCAAGACCTTGCAGGCGCGCATTCACACCGCCGCCGAGCGCCACCTGGACCGACAGGCCCAGCGCCTCGATCATCTGGCGCGGCGACTCCAGGCGCACAGTCCCGAGCGCCGACTGCAGGAACTGCAAACGCGGCACACGAGCCTGGCGCGGCGTCTGCGACGCGCCCTGCAACAGGTGCTGGCAAGACATGCGCAGCACCTGCACGCCGCGCGCACCCGGCTGGACCAGGCCAGCCCGGCCCGACAACTGGAACGACTGGATGAACGCCGTCGGGCGCTAGGACAGCGACTACAGCTTGCGGTCGAGCGCCACCTCGAGCGCTCGACGGCGAGACTGGTCACGCAGTCTCGAGCACTGGACGCCGTCAGTCCGCTGAAAGTGCTCGAACGGGGTTACGCCGTGGTTCGCGATCTGGATGGAAACGCCCTGACCCGGGCCGACCAGTTCCAATCCGGCAAGGATGTATCACTGCTTTTCAGGCAGTTCGAGGTAGCCGCACGCATCACGAGTGATCCTGCCACGAAGACGCCAGACTCGGATACGGTGGCCAGGCCATCCGGTATGCCGTCGACCGGCTCCCCCGGCTCATAACAGCCCGATCTGACGCAGTCTTTCCAGCAAATAGCCGTGCGAGGTAATCGGCTCCGGGTAGCGGTTCGGCCGATCCCCGCGGATGCACTGCGCCAGCGTCTCGATCACGAAATCCGGATTGGGGTGCAGGAAGAACGGAATCGAGTAGCGCGGCTGGCGCGCCGCTGCGCCCGGCGGGTTGACGACCCGGTGCGTGGTCGAAGCGTAGACGTGGTTGGTCAGGCGCTGCAGCATGTCGCCGACATTGACCACGATGGTGCCCGGCAGGGTCGAGACCGCCACCCAGCGCTCGTCTCGGGTCAGGATTTCCAGGCCCTGCTCCCTGGACCCGATCAGCAGGGTGATCAGGTTGATGTCTTCATGCCGCGCGGCCCGCACGGCGCCTTCCGGCGCGTTGGCGATGGGCGGGTAATGAATGGGCCGCAGAATGGAGTTGCCGTAATCGATCTTGTCGGCGAACCAGTCGCGCTCCAGCCCCAGGTCCAGCGCGATCGCCGACAGCAGTTGCGCACCCAGCTGATCCAGGGCTCGGTACAGGGCCAGCGCCGCCGAGCGGAATTCCGGCACTTCGGCCGGCCACAAGTTGGGCAGCAGGATGTCGGGAAAGGGATTGTCGCCCTCGACCTCGCGCCCGACGTGCCAGAACTCCTTGAGATCGGGTACGTCGTGATCCTTGGCCTGTTCCACGCCGAAGCCGGTATAACCGCGCGCCCCGCCTTTTCCGGGCAGCCGGTAGCCCTGCTTGACCGCTTCGGGCAGGGCGAAGAACTGCCTGAACACCGCGTAGCCGGACTCGATCGTGTCGTCGGAAATACCGTGATCGCGAATACCGACAAAACCGAACTCGCGCCAGGCGCGCCCGATGCGATCGGTGAAGGCGCCCCGCTGCCCGTCGAATTCGGACAGCGACAGAACGGGGATACCCGCAGCTTCATTCATGAAGTCACCGCTCCGGCCACCACGGCGGCCAATTCGTCTGCAATCGCCCGCACTTCGTCCCCGTCCCGCCCCTCGACGGTGACGCGGACCACCGGCTCGGTGCCGGAAGGCCTCAGAATCACCCGCCCCTTGCCGGCCAGCCGCGCTTCGGCGTCCTCGACCGCGCGGGCCACGGCCGGGTCGCGCTGCAGGAGCGCGCGCGCATCGCCCGTGACCGGCACGTTGACCATGATCTGCGGGTACTTGTGCAGACCGGACACCAGCGCCGCCAGCGATTGACGGCCCGCCGCCACGACCTCGACCACCTGCAGGGCGCTGACGATGCCGCAACCGGTCGAGGCCCGGTCCAGGCACAGGATGTGCCCCGAGGTCTCGCCGCCCAGCACCCAGCCGTTCCTGACCAGCAATTCGTGGACATGCCGATCGCCCACCCTGCTGCGCTGAAACGGCACCTGCATCCGGGCGAAAGCTTCTTCGAGGCCGAAGTTGCTCATCACCGTGCCCACCACCCCGCCGGCCAACTGGCCGGAGGCGCGGCGCGCCGTCGCCAGCAGGAACAGGATCTGGTCGCCGTCGACCAGCTGACCCTCGTGGTCGACCAGCACGACCCGATCGCCGTCGCCGTCGAAAGCGATGCCGAGGTCGGCCCGCTCGGCGATCACCGCGTCGGCCAGGCTTTGCGGATGGGTCGAGCCGCAGGCCTTGTTGATATTGAGCCCGTCCGGGCGGTCATGGATGCTCACCACTTCGGCGCCGAGTTCCCGGAACACGGCCGGGGCGATGCGATAGGTGGCGCCGTTGGCGCAGTCCAGCACGATCTTCAAGCCGTCGAAGCGCGTTCCCCAGGTCACCGTGCCCTTGCAGTATTCGATATAGCGCCCGACCGCATCGTCGATGCGCGCGGCCTTGCCCAGGCGGTGCGGCATGACCTGCTGCAGCGGCTGGTCCAGCGCGTCCTCGATCGCGGCCTGGACCTCGTCATCGAGCTTGAGTCCTTCGCCGGAAAAGAACTTGATGCCGTTGTCCTCGTAGGGGTTGTGCGAAGCCGAGATCACGATGCCGGCGGCCGCGCCCAGGCTGCGCGTCAGGTGGGCGATGGCCGGCGTCGGCATGGGACCCAGCAGCAGGACATCGACGCCGGCCGCGGAAAACCCGGCTTCCAGCGCCGATTCGAACAGGTAGCCCGAGATTCGGGTGTCCTTGCCGATCACCACGGCGCAGCGCTCTTCGCTGCGCCCGGTCAGCACGCTGCCCGCGGCCCAGCCCAGCTTGAGTATGAACTCGACCGTGATCGGCGGCTCGCCGACCCGGCCGCGTATCCCGTCAGTCCCGAAATATTTCATCCTCGGCATCCTTTGTTTTCGACCTGCTTGAGCGCCTGCCACACCTTCAGGGCGTCTACCGTCTCGGCCACATCGTGCACGCGAATGATCGCCGCACCCCGCTCGGCCGCCAGCACGGCGGCGGCGACCGAGGCAGCAACGCGCTCATCCGGGCGTTCCCGGCCCGTGATCGTCCCCAGCATGGACTTGCGCGACAACCCGGCCAGCACCGGCAAGCCGAGTTCGGCAAAGCGCTCCAGCCCGGCCAGCAGTTCCAGATTATGCGCCAGCGTCTTGCCGAAGCCGAATCCGGGATCCAGCACCAGGCGCCGGCGCTCGACACCGGCCTGCAGGCAATCGCCGATGCGCGCCTGGAAAAACCCCAGAATGTCTGCAACCACATCAGTGTAGCCAGGTGAGCGCTGCATGGTGCGCGGCTCGCCCTGCATGTGCATCAGGCAGACGGACACGCCCAGCTCGGCTGCGGCCGTCACGGCCCCGGGCGCCTGCAGTGCGCACACGTCGTTGATCATGTCGGCGCCTGCCGCGACGGCCGCCCGCATCACCGCGGGCTTGCTGGTGTCGATCGAGATCGGTGCATCGGACCGGGCCCGGATGCCCTCGATCACCGGAATCACGCGCTGGAGTTCATCGACCTCGCTGACCGGCTCGGCGCCGGGCCGCGTGGACTCACCGCCGATGTCCAGGATGTCGGCCCCCTGCTCGACCAGCTGCAGTGCGTGCTCGACGGCACGGTTCCGATCGGCGAACAGGCCGCCGTCCGAAAACGAATCCGGCGTCACGTTGACCACGCCCATGACCAGCGGTCGCGACGCGCCGACGGCGCTCAGGATGGCCTGGTTCAGATCCGTTCGCATGGCGAGGTCTGTGCTGGCGAGATGTGCCGCTGGCAGGCGCGCAGGTCAAGCGCTGCGGCAGGGACTGGAGTCGACATGGCGTTAGTCTATCGCGTCGTCGGGACACAAAAACGCCGGCGCTCAGGCCGGCGTTTTTGTTCATCCGGGAGGGATGACTCAGCCCGGGGCCGGCTGGCCCGACGGCTCTTCGTCGGAGTCGCCGCCGTTGAACGGACGCGGCGGCGGCGCCCCGTCGTTCCAGCCTTCCGGCGGATCCGGCTCGCGGCCTTCCATGATCTGGTCGATCTGCTTGACGTCGATGGTCTCGTAGCGCATCAGCGCCTGGGCCATGATCTCGAGCTTGTCGCGGTTGTCTTCCAGGATCTGCTTGGCGGTGTCGTAAGCCTGATCGATGATCCGGCGCACCTCCTTGTCCAGCTGGCGATGGGTCTCGTCCGAGATGTGCTTGTGCTGGGTGACCGAACGGCCCAGGAACACTTCGTCCTCGTTCTCGCCATAGGCCAGCGGCCCCATGGTGTCGGACAGGCCCCACTTGGTGACCATGTTGCGCGCCAGCGAGGAGGCCCGCTCGATGTCGTTGGACGCACCGGTGGTCACGTTGTCCATGCCGTAGATCAGCTCTTCGGCCACGCGCCCGCCGAACAGGCTGGCCAGCTGCGAGTTCAGCTGCTTGCGCGTCATCGAGTAGCGGTCTTCCTCCGGCAGGAACATGGTCACCCCCAGGGCGCGCCCGCGCGGGATGATGGTGACCTTGTAGACCGGGTCGTGCTCGGGCACGATGCGGCCGACGATGGCGTGACCGGCCTCGTGGTAGGCGGTCAGCAGCTTGTCTTCCTCGGACATGACCATGGACTTGCGCTCGGCGCCCATCATGATCTTGTCCTTGGCCATGTCGAAATGGGTCTGCTGCACGGTCTTGCAGTCCTGGCGCGCGGCAAACAGGGCCGCCTCGTTGACCAGGTTGGCCAGATCTGCCCCGGAGAAGCCCGGCGTTCCGCGCGCGATCACGCGGGCATCGACGTTGTCGCCCAGCGGCACCTTGCGCATGTGGACCTTCAGGATTTGCTCACGACCCTTGAGGTCGGGCAGCGGCACCACGACCTGGCGGTCAAAACGACCCGGACGCAGCAGCGCCTGGTCCAGCACGTCCGGCCGGTTGGTGGCGGCGATCAGGATGATGCCTTCGTTGCCTTCGAACCCGTCCATTTCGACCAGCAGCTGATTCAGCGTCTGCTCGCGCTCATCGTGCCCGCCGCCGAGTCCGGCGCCGCGCTGGCGACCGACAGCATCGATTTCGTCGATGAAGATGATGCAAGGAGCGTGCTTCTTGGCGGTCTCGAACATGTCGCGCACCCGCGAGGCGCCGACCCCGACGAACATCTCGACAAAATCCGAACCGGAGATCGAGAAGAACGGCACCCTGGCTTCACCGGCAATGGCGCGAGCCAGCAGGGTCTTGCCGGTGCCGGGCGGACCCACCATCAGAATGCCCTTCGGGATATGGCCGCCGAGGCGCTGGAACTTGGCCGGCGAGCGCAGGAAATCGACCAGTTCGGTCACTTCGTCCTTGGCCTCCTCGCAGCCGGCGACGTCCTGGAAGGTCACCTTGACCTGGTCCTCGCCCTGCAGCTTGGCGCGCGACTTGCCGAAGCTCATGGCGCCGCCGCGACCGCCCATGCCGCCCTGCATCTGGCGCATGAAGTACACCCACAGCCCGACCAGCACCAGGACCGGCAACAGGCTGATCAGGATGTCGACGACCAATGACCGCCGCTGCGGCGGGGCAGCATCGATTTCGACATCATTGTTGATCAAATCGCCCATCAGGCCCGGGTCGGCCGGGGCGGTAACGGTGAAGCGCTGACCGTCGCGGGCCTGGGCGGCGATCGTGCTGGTGCCGTTGCCTTCCTGAATGACCACGCTGTCGATGTTGCCGCGCCGGACCTCCGTCAGAAAGGTCGAATAGCTCATTTCCCGCGTCTGCTGCTCCTGCGGCTGCGAGTAATAGTTGAATACGCTCATCAGCACCATGGCGATGACGATCCACATCAGCAGGTTTTTCGCAAAATCGCTCAACAGCTTTCTCCGCTAGCTTTCGTTAGGCCCAGCCTCGCATTGTACGCGAGGGCGGGCACGCTCATTTCTCAGGCCGGCTGCGCACCGACCAGGTAGACCTCTCGGCTCTCGGGACGCGAAGCCGCCGGCTTGCGCACCTTGACACCTGTGAATGATTGCCTGAATCGGGTGAGCAGGCCGTCAAATCCTTCGCCCTGAAACACTTTGACCACGCAAACGCCCTGCGGTGCCAGCCATTCGCGGCCAAACTCCAGGGCCAGTTCGGCCAGATGGATGCTGCGCGCCTGGTCGGCCGGACCGATGCCGGACAGGTTCGGTGCCATGTCCGACAAGACCAGGTCGACCTGGCGCCCGGCCAGCGTCGCTTCGAGCTCGGCCAGCACCTCGTCCTCGCGAAAATCGCCCTGTATGAACACCACGCCAGGCAAGGGTTCCATCGGCAGGATATCCAGCGCCACCACGAGCGCATCGGGCCCAAGCCGCTGACGCGCAACCTGCGACCAGCTGCCCGGCGCGGCACCCAGGTCGACCACCACGCCTGCCCGCTTGAACAGCCCGTCCTTTTCGGCCAGTTCCAGCAGCTTGTACGCCGCGCGCGCGCGGTAGCCTTCGTCACGGGCCCGGCGCACGTAGGGGTCGCTGTGCTGACGCTTTTTCCAGGCCCGGGAAGACATGGGCAGGTTCCTCTCGCCGCTTAAGCCTTCAGTTACACTGTCCGGCATCTTATCACCCGCCTCGACCATGCCTCTGACCAACGCCCAACGCCGCTATCTGCGCGGCCTGACCCATGACCTGAAACCGGTCGTCACGCTGGCCGACAAGGGCTTGAGCGAGAACGTCCGGGCCGAAATCGAACAGGCCCTGGAACACCACGAACTCATCAAGGTCAAGATACGCGCCGAGCGCGAGCAGCGCGAAGCGTGGATCGAGCAGATCGCCCGGGACTTCCGCGCCGAGCTCGTTCATCGGATCGGCCAGGTGGCCTGCTACTATCGCCGCCACCCCAAGAAACCCAAAATCGCGTTGCCGGCCTGATCCGGCGAGCGCATAACGATCTGGAATTGCCAGGATGCAGTTGACCGAGCATCGGCCCGGCCGATATCACTTTATCCGACGGGTCGGCGAACACGAACTGACCATCGACGAGACCACGCACCGCAGCAGCCTCATCCTGGGCGCGCGGCTGCTGATCGAAGACTGGCCCGTGCGGGCGCTTCGGGACCTGGACGAAAACACCGTCGCACCGCTGCTGGAACATGCCCCCGAGCTGGTGATCATCGGCCACGGCGCCCGGCCAGGCTTTCCGGCACCCGAGGTGCAGCGCCTGTTCCTGCAGCGCGGAGTCGGCCTGGAGACCATGACCCTGGCCGCCGCCTGCCGCACGTTCAACATCCTGATGAGCGAAAACCGCCGCGCCATCGCCGGCCTGATCCTGCCGCCCGCCGAAGGCTGATCCGCCCTCAGCCGGGCACACCGAAAACTGACGAAACCTGCAAGAGATGAAAGAGATGAAGACCAAGATTCGATGCTTTTCAAGCCCCGTCGCGGTCTGCGGCCTGGCGCTGCTCGTGGCCGGCGCCTTCGCCGCGACGGCCGTCGCCGACCAGGGCCCTGAGCGCATCCAGCAAGGCAACCTGGTGATGGAGAACATTCCCGAAATCCCGCCGGGGATCCGCGAACGCCTGCGCCAGTTCCAGAACGTGCGCTCGGCGTCGTTTTCCGACTTCGCGCCCGACGGCGGCATCTACATCCTCACACGTTTCGGCGAAACCAACCAGATCCACCACGTTGCCCAGCCCATGGGCAAGCGGCGGCAGATCACCTTTTACGACGAACGCACCAGCGGCGCCAGCGTGCGCCCCGACGGTTCGGGGCAATTCATGTTCACCCGTGACGTCGGCGGCGACGAGTTTTTCCAGGGCTTTCTGTTCGATCCAGAGACCGCGCGTAGCGTCCAGTTCACAGAAAGCGGCACGCGCAACCTGAGCGCACGCTGGTCGCCGGACGGCCGACAGGTCGCTTGGGCCGCGACCACCTGGGAAGAGCCGAACCACAAGATCTGGGCCGCCGACCCCAGCGACCCCGCCTCGCGCCGCATGATCGTGCAGGCCGAGGGCACCACTGTGCCGGCCGACTGGTCGCCCGACGGCAAGCGCCTGCTGCTGTCGCGCTACATCTCCATCAACGAGTCGCGCCTGTTCATGCTCG
>SKKM01000278.1 GCA_007121485.1 Wenzhouxiangella sp.
CCAATCTGTCAGCGGGGTGTGGGGTTGCCTTTCCGCCCGCCAAGGGGCTCGGCGGCGTGCACGTCCCCAGCCGCATCCATCCGCAGCACGGACCCCGTTCGAAACCACTGCACTCTCAAGCAACAGCGATGCAATGTCAGTGGCACCCAGGCGCCAACCAACCATCCGCATCGCCGATCGCGTAAAGCCCCTTGGCGGGCGGAAAGGCGGCCCCATACCGCGCCAGCCCCACAGCCCACCGACCCCCGACTCACCTCAGGGACAGGCGTCCGATGAACTGGTGAAAATCGGAACCGGACGGCGCGCCGCCTGGACCCGCTCCTCACCGTCGACGGTGATTGGAACGCCGAGCAAGCGCGCAGCACAGGCTTCAGGAACCTGGCCGAGATCTTCCACGGGCAGGTAATCGATTTCGACTTCGACACCGCCGCCGGCCGGCAGATGCTCGATGCCGGGAAAAGCGAAGACGCGGCCGTCGACCAGCTGCATGAGCAACAGCGGCTCGGCCTCGGCGCCCAAGGTGTCCACGCGGGTGAGCTGCCCAACCGTACCCTGCGCCGTTTCCAGTTTCGCCGCCAGAACAAGCGCCGATGTTGCCAGCGAAAGAGCTAAAAGTGCCGTCAGACGCAACATTCGCATGGCTTCAGGGACGGGTCTGACCCGAGCCGAACACCCGGTACTGGAAGGTCGTGAGCTGCTCCACGCCGACGGGACCACGGGCATGCAGGCGGCCGGTGGCAATGCCGATCTCGGCGCCGAAGCCGAACTCGCCGCCGTCGGCGAACTGGGTCGAGGCGTTGTGCACGGCGATGGCGCTGTCGAGGCGGGCGAGGAAGTCCTCGGCGACCTTTTGATCTTCGGTGATGATGCCGTCGGTATGGCCTGAGCCGTAGCGCGCGATATGCGCCAGCGCTTCCTCCGGCCCGTCGACCGCCTTCAGGGCCAGGATGGCTTCAAGGTACTCGGTGGCCCAGTCGCTCTCATCCGCCGGTTTGAAGCGCGCATCCAGCGCCAGCAATGCCTCATCCGCGCGCAGCTGGCAGCCGCGCTCGACCAGGGCGTCGGCCAGGGCCGGCACCAGGTCCAGGCGCGTGCGGTCGATCAGCAGCGTCTCCAGCGCCCCGCAGATGCCCGGTCGGCGCATCTTGGCGTTGACCGCCACCTCGACCGCCATGGCGGCAGCGGCGGCGCTATGGATGTACAGATGATTGTTGCCATCCAGATGGGCCAGCACCGGCACGCGGGCGTCAGCCTGCACGCGCGCGACCAGGCTCTTGCCGCCGCGTGGAACGACCATGTCCAGCCAGCGATGGGCCGCCAGCAGGGCGCCGACGGCGGCGCGGTCCTGGGTCGGCACGAACTGCACGGTATCCGGCGGCAGGCCGGCTTCGGACAGGCCTTCGACCAGTGCCGCGTGGATGGCGCGATTGCTGTGCACGGCCTCCGAGCCGCCGCGCAGGATCACCGCGTTGCCGGACTTGACACACAGCCCGGCCGCGTCGGCGGTGACGTTGGGGCGCGACTCGTAGATCACGCCGATGACGCCGATCGGCACGGCGACACGCCGTATGCGCAAGCCGTTGGGACGCGTCCATTCGGCCAGCACGCGGCCGACCGGGTCGGGCAACTCGGCTATGGCTTCCAGGCCGGCGGCGATCGCCTCCAGCCGGTCCTCATTCAGACGCAGACGATCCAGCATGGCCGCCGACAGCCCGCGCGCCTCGCCGGCCGCCAGGTCGTCAGCGTTTGCCGCCAAAATCGTTTCCGAAGACCGTCGCACCGCATCGGCCGCAGACCTCAAGGCATGGTTCCGCTGTGCCTCAGCCGAAGCGGCCAGCACTCGGGCCGCACCACGAGCCGCTTGGCCCAGTTGGTCGATCAGTTGTTCGTGACTGTCACTCATTGTGTTTTCTGGTGTGGAAGGCATCTCGGCACGATTTTCAGGGCGTTCTACCGGGGATGAACGCAGATAATTTGAGAGGCGGCGTTATTCGAGTTTCGTGAGGCGGCTTGCGCCTGGGCGGTTTCTGTCCACAATAACGATCCAAGCCAGCACGAAATCAAGCACCAGTCAACAGATTCATTTCCCCCGCATTTTGTCTTTATCCGCGTTCAGCTGCGTGCATCTGCGGTTAAAGCCTTTTCAAAACCCGGGGCATAATTATTAACTTTGCATCAAAATACCTACGGTATTTGATGCTCGGCATTTGCGGCGCAGGTCCGCAAATACCTCCGCTTCGCGGTCCCGGCCGTACCGGCCGGGCATTAACCCGGCATGCCTACTTGCATGCCGAGTTAAAAAAACAGCACCAGATCGTCCCGGTGCACCATCGGCCCGCGCCCGGCCTCGGACAGCACCTCGGCGATGCGCTCGCTGGACAGGCCCGCGATGCGCCGGGCTTCTTCGGACTGGTACGCGCACAGGCCCTGGCCGCAGAGGCCGTCCGGACCGATCAGCCGCACCAGGTCGCCGCGCTGGAAGTTGCCGCTGACCTCGCGCACGCCGACAGCCAGCAGGCTTGCACCGCCCTTGATGGCGAGCAACGCGCCGGCGTCCAGGCGCAGCTCACCACGCGGATCCTGCAGACCTCTGAGCCAGCGCTTGCGCGCCGCCAGCGGCTTGGCGCCGGCGCGGAACACCGTGGCCGGGCCGTCGTTCAGCAAGATGCCGATCGGATCCTCCGCCAGGCCGGAACTCAAGACCACGTTCGCGCCGGCATCGGTGGCGATGCGCGCGGCGGCCAGCTTGCTGCGCATGCCGCCGGTGCCCAGACCGCCCGAGCCCGTCGAACCCGCCAAGGCCTCGATCTCGGGCGTCAGGGCATCGACCGTCGGAATGCGCCGCGCGTTGGGATCCGTGGCCGGGTCAGCCGTGTACAGGCCGTCCACGTCACTGAGCAACACCAGCAATTGCGCGCCGATCAGCTGGGCGACGCGCGCGGCCAGGCGGTCGTTGTCGCCGAAGCGGATTTCCTCGGTAGCCACGGTGTCGTTCTCGTTGACCACCGGCACCACGCCGCGCTCGATCAGCATTTCCAGGGTGGCGCGGGCGTTCAGGTAGCGCGGCCGCTGTTCCAGGTCGCCAAGCGTCAGCAGGACCTGCGCCGCCGAACGCTGCTGCCGCGCCCAGGCCTCGGCCCACGCGCCGGCCAGATGAATCTGCCCCACGGCCGCCGCAGCCTGGGCCTCGGCCAGCGAACGCGGCCGGCGATCCAGTCCAATGGCGCCGCGGCCCATGGCAATGGCGCCCGAAGACACCAGCACCACCGCACCGGGCAGTTCGTCCAGGCGCTCGGCCAGACGCTCCATCCAGGGCCGGCGCAGCTGGCCGTCTTTGGCGACCAGCAACGAGGAGCCGATCTTGACCACGCTGATCGGGGATGCCTGCAGCAGCGATGCGGCGCTTGCGGGTTTTGCGGCGAAGTTTGAATCCGGGCACATTACGGCATTATCGGCCATCCGTCCGGAGCCAAGGCCAGTCTCATTCAAGTCGAGCCTGGGGGTGTGCAGAGAATGCGCCGACCCAGACGCCACGCGCCGTCCTCGGTCGAGGGAAGGCGCTGAAGGCCTCGCCACCGCGTCGAACTGAAGCGCCTTCCCTCAACTGAAGATGGCACCCCTGCCCGGACAAGCCCGCGACGCGCGCGGGATTCAAACCGGAAACGGTTACGGTTAGAACGACCCGAACACCGTCCCCAGTCCAATCACCACCGCCAGCGCCAGCAAGGCCCCGACCACCGCCACCATGACGATATCCAGGTAACTCTCCCGGTGCGTGCAGCCGCACACCGCCAGCATGGTGACCACCGCGCCGTTGTGCGGCAGGCTGTCCAGGGTGCCGGAAGCGATCACCGCGACGCGGTGCAGCAGCTCCGGATTCAGGCCCGTCTCGGCGGCGATTTCCATGAAGGTCGGACCCAGGGCCTGCAGGGCGATCGTCATGCCGCCCGAGGCCGAGCCGGTCAGGGCGGCGAGGATGTTGGTGGCCATGGCCAGCGAGACCAGCGGCCCGCCGCCGATGCCTAAGACCCACTCGCGCACGCCCTCGAAGGCCGGCAAGGCCGCGACCACGGCGCCGAAGCCGACCAGGCTGGCGACACTAAGCACCGGCAGCACCGAGGCGTTGGCCCCGGCATCGACGCTGTCGCGCAGCTTGGGCAGGCGCGCGCGATTGATCAGGACCAGCACGATGCAGCCGACCAGCAGGGCCGTGGCCACCGACCACACCCCGCCGACGGTGGAGATCGAGCTGCCGCCCCAGCGGTCCTCGGCCAGGAAATCGGTGTCCATGGCCGGCAGGATCAGCGCGGTCATCAACAGGTTCACGCCCACCACCAGGGCCAGCGGCAGCACGGCCAGGGCGATCGGCGGCTTGTCCAGGGAATGCTCGCCCTGGCGGATCTCGGCCGGGTCGAACTCGCGCGCGGTGGTGGCCAATTCGCGGATCTGAAGATCGTCGGTCTCCGCCGGCGAAGCGACATCACCGAAACCCTCCCCGGCCCGGCGCGCGCGCTTCTCGCGTAAGGCCAGCCACCACAGACCGAAGCTCAGCATCACCAGGGCGGCGATGAAGCCCAGGCCCGGCGCGGCAAACGGCGTGGTGCCGAAAAACGGCATCGGAATCGCGTTCTGGATCGCCGGCGTGCCCGGCAGCGCCGACATGGTGAAGGTCGAAGTGCCAAGCGCGATGGCCGCCGGCAGCAGGCGGCGCGGAATGCCGGCGGCGCGGAACAGCGCAATGCCCATGGGCGCAAGCACGAAGAAGGCCACGAACAGGCTCACCCCGCCGTAGGTGACCAGGGCACCGGCCAGCACCACGGCCAGCACCGCCCGCTGTGGCCCCAGAGTATTGGTCATGAACTCGGCAATCGCGTCGACCGAGCCGGAGTCGTCCATCAGCTTGCCGAACAGGGCGCCAAGCAGGAACAGCGGGAAGAACTGGGCGACGAAGCGCGCCGCCGAGCCCATGAAAGTCTGGGTCCAGTGGGCCAGCAGCGGCTCGCCGGCAAACAGTGCGGCGATGGCGGCGGCCAGGGGCGCCAGCAGCAGGATGCTCCAGCCGCGATAGGCCAGGATCATCAGGACGATCAGGCCAAGCAGAATGCCGAACAGTCCTAGCAGCATGGGATCAGTCCTGTTGAAGCAGATCGTCGAGGTCGAGGGTCGGCCGCACGCCCAGGTCGGCGCCGTGATCGGCCAGGAAGGCGCCGGCCGACTGGCGTCCGGCGTCAAACAGCATCTGCAGGAAATCCCACTCGGCATTGAGCTTGGACGAGTGGCCCAGCTTGATCATCAGCTCGCTGCTGATCCGATGCATGCGCATGGCCTGCCACAGGCGCGCCTCGCACTTGCCCGGGTCGGCCACCTGGCGCAACAGCGCCATCATGCGCAGTTCTTTCAGCAAGGGCGAGTTGAAGGAGATTTCGTTCAGCCGGCTGGCGATCTCGCGCGCGCTGCGCGGCGTGCCCGGGCGCTCGACCGGGTTGATCTGGACCAGGATGGTGTCGTTGCTGTCGCACTCGCGGACCAGCGGGGTCATGGTCGGGTTGCCGGAGTAGCCACCGTCCCAGTACGGCACGCCGTCGATCTCGATGGCCTGGTACAGGGTCGGCAGGCAGGCCGAGGCCAGCAGCACGTCGGCCGAAATCTCGTGGCGACGGAAGACCCGGCCACGACCGGTCTGAACGTTGGTCGCGGTAATGAACAGCTTCACCGGCCCCTTGGCCAGAGTGTCGAAGTCAATCAGGTCGCACAGAATGTCGCGCAAGGGATTGCCGGCCATGCCGCCCAGGGAATAGGGCGAGATCAGGCGCGCGGTCAGGTCCAGCATGACGAAGGCCGGACTGTTGTCCAGCGTCCATCGCCCCATCATCCGGTCCAGCGGCCCGCGCTTGAAAGGGCTGAAGCGCGCAGCGTCCGAGACCCGGCGCCAGAATTCGGCCAGCAGCCGGCGCGCCTCGTCGCGCCCGCCGCGGACCAGGCCGCAGCTCATCACCGCGGCATTCATGGCCCCGGCCGAGGTGCCGGAAACGCCTTCGATGATCAGCCGGTCTTCTTCCAATAAACGATCGAGCACGCCCCAGGTAAAGGCGCCATGGGCGCCGCCGCCCTGCAGGGCCAGGTCGATCTGAATCGGATCGGAATTGGGAGTCGCCATAGGCCAGCGCCGCCTGTGATTGTGCGCTGCACTATAGCGCCACAAGGCCCGGCGATCAAGCTTCAGCCGAAAGTCGGAAGGCGCCCGGCCGGGCGGTTACGGACCGAATCCCGCCTGCTCCTGCAGCAAAGCCAGCAGCACCTGGACCACCTGTGCCGGGCGTTCGCTCAGCCGGCCTGGCGTCAGATGGGCCTCCAGATGCTCGATGCGGTCCAGCCGGCTGTTGTGCCAGGTTTCTCCGCTCGGAAATGCCTCGCTGACCGAGGTCTGCTGAAAGCCGTCGCGATCGCCCAGGCGCCAGTTGGTGGCCTCGATATTCACCACCGGGATACCGGCCTCGTCGAAAGCCACCTGGTCCGAGCAGCAGCCGGTGCCGGCCGGATAGTCCGGGTTCAGGCCGGGATTGGTCTTGAGTTCGACGCCAAGCTCCGCGGCAATGGCCAGCATGCGATCGCGCGCTTCGCCGTGGGCGGGGTCGGCTGCCACGGTCATCGGCCCGGCGTGCGCGTACAGGTGGTCACCGGTAATGATGCTGTCGATATTGATCATCAAGTCCACGCGCTCGCGCTGCTCCGGCGCCATCGCGGCCACGGCGGCGCGCGCACCCTGCAGCCCGACCTCTTCGGCGCCGAACGCGATGAAACGGATGCCGTGCTCCGGCTCGACGTCGACCAGGCGCGCGGCCAGTTCCAGCAGCACGCCTATCCCCGAGGCGTTGTCGTCCAGGCCCTGCAGGTCGGGACCACCGATGCCGGCCTCAGCCTGCTCCGGCGTCATCGAGGCCGCCGTGTCGTAGTGCGCGCCGACGATGATCAGGCGATCCGAGCGGCCGGGTCGATCGGCCACCACGTTATGCGACAGGCCCTGGAATTCCACCGGCTCCGCGCCACCGGCCGGCACATGGGTATAGCGCACCTCGATCGGCTGGAGATCCGCGCCATGCCCGAAGACTTTTAGGCGCCCCGCCAGATGCCGGGCGGCCGCCAGCTCCTGTTCGGTGCCGGCCATGCGCCCAGGGAAATCGGCTGCGAGCGTGCGCATCTCGCGCTCGGCCAGGGCACCGATGGGTTCGGCCGGCGCCCCGATGGCCGTCAGCAAAGCCAGTCCGAGGACGATCAGGCGAAAAATCGGCGGCGTGGATACTGCGTTCATGGTCGGGGCCTGTTCGGATGGAAGGGTCAGGTAACGGCCAGCTCTCGCCGCCGGCGGGCGGCCAGCACCACGAAGGTCACCGCTCCGCCCAGGGTCAGGGTGAACGGGAACAATAGCACCCAGCGCCCCAGGCCCGGTTGACGCGCCTCCAGCGCCTGGTAGACCAGTACGCCGGCCAGCGGCGCCAGCAGGCCGCGGATGCCGGTCAGGGTGACGTGGATGCCCATGTACAGGGTTGACTGATCGTCGGTGGCGAAGTCGTTGTGGCCCAGGTTCCAGCCCAGCTTGCCGCCGGCAAAGGCCGCCCCCAGCGCCAGTGAGCCGACCCAGAACAGCCAGTCTTGTCCGCTGCCGGCGGCCACGGTGAACAGGCCCAGGGTGAGCACGAAGGCCCAGGCCTGGCGCGCCCGATAGTCGAGGATGTGGACCGAGTCGATCCGGCGTGCCCAGATCGGCGTGAACACGGCCAGGGTCAGCAGCGGCAGGGTGGTGGTGATCATGACCTGGTTGAAGCGGCTGAAGCCGAACTGCTCGGTCAGCAGGATGACCAGCAGGGCGACCACCATCAAATTGCCGCTGCCGAAGGCGAACATCGTGATCATGTAGCGCCGGTACCAGCGATCCGTCCTGAGAATGCCCAGCGCGGCGCGCAGCTGACCGCCGCGGCGGGTGGCCCGCTGGTCCAGTTCCTGCCGCCGCAGGCGTCCACCCCGGCGGATGCGGACCCTGCGGTAGCGGTGGGCGGCCAGCAGGCCCAGCATGCCGGCCAGCGGAAACAGCACGCGCCAGGACTCCTCCCAGATCGAAATCAGCAGCCCGATCGCGGCCGCGGTGACGGCGATGATGACCGAGTAGATCACGGTGATGCGGCCGGTGATCTGTCCGCGCACATGGCGCGGGAAATTGGCGCGCCAGATCGCCGCGCGCAAGGTGATCACCCCGGCCCAGCTCAGGCGGCTGGCGATCATGGCCGCGGTGATCAGCACCAGTCCCAGGACGTTGACCGGGGCAAACGCCATGACCACCAGGAAGACCGCCGTCAAGGCCTTGCAGGCCGCCACCCACGCCGTCCGGTCCCGACCCTCGGCCAGCCCGGAAATCCACAGCGAGGCGATGTTGGCGAAGGCCGGGGCGCCGGCCACCAGGGCCACGGCCAGGTTGACCCAGACCGCATCGGCCACGCCATCGAACTGGGTCTTGACGATCACGCCGACCAGACCCCCTTCCAACGCCCCGAGGGCCACGGCCATGGTGGCGTTGGCCGAGACCTCGCGCGGCATCAGGGTACGGGCAATGAACGGCAGGCGGGCCGGGTCGGTGGAAGCGGGCATGGAACGGGATTGTAAGCCGCAGCCATCGTGCAGCGCGCTAAGATGCCGTCATGGACATGCATCAATCGGCCGATTTCGAGGGCGAGCGCCAATGGCTGGAGCCGCTGCTGCGCGAGCGGATCCCGCTGGCAGGCACCATGGATCTGCGCATCGCCCGGCTGGACGAGCGCGGCATCCGGCTGGCTTTCCCGCTGGCGCCCAGCGTCAACGACAAAGGCACGGCCTTTGGCGGCGCGCTGGCCAGCGCCATGATCCTGGCCGGCTGGGCGCTGCCGCGCCTGTTGCTCAAGCGCCATCAGCTGCCGGCCGAACTGGTGATCGGTCGTTGCGAGCTGCGATTCCTGGCGCCCGTGCACGGCGCCTACAGCGCCGTCTGCGACTGGCCGTCGGCCCAGGCGCTGGAGGACTTCCTGGCGGGCACGCGAGACCGGGGCAAGGGCCGGCTCGATCTTGGCGCGGAAATTCATGCCGACGGCCAACTGGCCGCAACCCTTCAGGCCCGTTATGCTGCACTTTTTGCCCCCGCCACCGGAGAAACCCGCACATGAACCGTAGACTTTGCCGCTGGCTGGTCGCCGTACTGATGCTCCTTGGCCTGGCCGCCTGCGGCGGCAACCAGGTCCAGCGGGTCGGCGTCGAAACCATGGACAACTGGGAAACCCTGGTGCGCTGGAGCCAGTTCGACGCGCTGCTGGATTACATCCATCCCGACTTCCTGGAGGAAAACCCGATCACACAGCTGGACGTGGATCGCCTGCACCAGTTCCGGGTCACCCAGTATCGAGTCCGCCAGATCGTGGCCGCGCCCGACGGCCTGAGCGTCGATCGCATGGTCCGGATTCGCATGTTCCACGTCCACTCCTCGCAGGAACGCGTGGTCGATCATCTTGAAGTCTGGCGCTATGATGAAGAACGGCGGGCCTGGCTGTTGCACTCCGGGCTGCCCGATCCGCGTCGGAGTTGATATCGAACCACGGGAGGCACTCCAGCATGCGAACCATCGCCATCATCAATGCCAAGGGCGGCTGCGGGAAGACCACCATCGCCACCAGCCTGGCCGCCGCACTGGCCTGGGAGGGGCACTCCGTGGCCCTTGCCGACATGGACCCGCAGCAGTCGACGAACGACTGGCTCAAGCACCGACCCGACAGTTACCCCGCCCTGCTCGGGGTGGCGGCGGAAAGCGGCGCACGGCCAGCCGCGGAAACCGACACCCTGATCATCGATACGCCGGCCGGACTGGCCGGCAACGAACTGGAGCAGATCATCAAGCGCGCCCAGACCGTGCTGGTGCCGGTCATGCCCTCACCGGTCGACATGCGCGCGGCCTGGCGTTTCTTGAGTCATCTGCAGGAAATCCGCGCCGTACGCAGCGGCGACACCGTGGTCGGCCTGGTCGCCAACCGGGTACGTCCGCAGACCATCATCTACCGCCAACTGACCGGCTTCCTCGAGGGCTTCCGGGTGCCGGTGGTCGGCCAGTTACGCGACTCCATGAACTACGTGCGCGCGTTCGAAAAGGGTCTGGCCGTGGCCGACCTGCCGCCCTACCTGGCCTTCCACGACTGGGAAGAGTGGGAGACCGTGCTGGCCTGGATCCGCTCCAAAAAATCGCAGGGCAAGGGCGCCAGCCCGTCCAGCCTGCTCAGTGCGGCCATGCAGCGCTTGACCGGGGGCTGAGATCGGTTCGGATCAGGCCGCTTCGCTGCCAAGCGGGTTTCTGATCAAGCCGCTTCGCGGCTGAGAGAGTTCCTTGTCAAGCCGCTTCGCGGCTGATCATGGGCGGCAAGGTTTTCAGCACGGCGCTGCGGTCAGCGCAGTGGACCAGCTCGATGCTGCCGTCATGATGCTCCAGCAGGGCCGTGCAGCTCTCGACCCAGTCGCCGCAGTTCAGGTAGTTCACGCCGTTGATCACGGCGATCTCGGGCCGGTGGATGTGGCCGCAAATCAGGCCGTCGACCTGCTGGCGCTGCGCTTCCAGGGCGACTGCCCGCTCGAACTTGCTGATGTACTTGACCGCGTTCTTGACCCTATGCTTCAGGAAGGCGGCCAGGGACCAGTAGTCGTACCCAAATTGTGCCCGCACCCGGTTGACGAGGCCGTTGGCGCGTAGCAGCGTGTCATAAACGCCGGCGCCCAGCTTGCCCAGCCAGCGTGAGTTCAAAACGGCGGCATCGAACTGATCACCGTGCATGACGAGAAAGCGCCGGCCGTCGGCGGTCTGGTGGACCAGCTGGTTGCGCACCTCGACATTGCCCAGGGTCATGCCGTCGTAGCCACGCATGGCCTCGTCGTGGTTGCCGGGGATGAAGTACACCTCGGTGCCATGCTTGGCCTTGCCGAGGATGGAGCGCACCACATTGTTGTGGTCCTGGGGCCAGAAGCGGCGCTTCTTCAGGGACCAGAAGTCGACGATGTCGCCGACCAGGTAGAGCTTCTCGCAGCGCATCTGGCGCAGAAACTTGAGCAGATGATCGGCGCTGCAGCCGGAATAGCCCAGGTGCACATCGGAGATCCAGATCGATCGCACGTGGCGCTTGAAGGGAAAAGCATGAACGGTTTCCATCAGCACGTGCCCAGGTGACCTGGATCTGCAGGCTAGACCTCCTGCCTGTCAATCTTGTTGCGGCGGCTTGACGATTGGGTGACAGTCACGGTCATCACGCTGTCACTGTGGCTGCGCAGACTGCTGCCGCACCCGCCGCGACGGAGCGCAAGCGCCATGTCTGCCCTGCCCTCGGGCCGCCTGCCGGCCAGTCCCCTGCAGACCCTGCTGGCCCTGGCCGCCGTCATCGTGATTGCCGCCGGCATGAAGGCCGCGGCCGGCCTGTTGATCCCCTTCCTGCTGGCCGGCTTCATCACCGTGATCTGCCTGCCGGCCCTCAATGGCCTCAAGAATCGCGGGCTGCCCGGCTGGCTGGCCATCAGCCTGATCCTGCTGGTGCTGCTGGTCGGCGGCTATCTGCTGGTGGTGCTGCTGACCGCCTCGCTGGACGGCTTCCTGTCGCGGCTGCCGCGCTACGAGCAGCGCCTGGAGCTGTTGCTGGAAGAACTTCGGCCGGCCCTGGTCGGCATGGGCATGGACGACGAGTGGCTGGAGATGCCGCGGCTGCTGGAGCCGGGCAACATCATGGCGCTGCTCGGCAATCTGGCCGGCGGCATCCGCGTGATGCTTTCACACGGGCTGGTGGTGTTCCTGACCGTGATCTTCATGCTGCTGGAAGCCCACACTCTGCCCGACCGCATCCGCAGCGTGGCGCGCGACCCCGAGCGCACCTCAAAGCTGCTGGCCGGCTTCGTGCAGGACCTCTATCGCTACCTGGGCATCAAGGCGCTGACCAGCCTGGCCACCGGCGTGCTGATCGGTGTCTGGCTGTGGATCTTCGATGTGGACTTCGCCCTGCTGTGGGGCGTGCTGGCCTTCCTGCTCAATTTCATCCCGACCATCGGCTCGCTGGTCGCGGCGGTGCCCGGCATCCTGGTTGCCCTGATCCAGCACGGCACCGGCACCGCGATCTGGGTGCTCGTGGGCTATGTGGTCGTCAACCAGGCCATCGGCAGCCTGCTCGAGCCGAAGATCCTCGGCGACCGGCTGGGCCTGTCGGCCCTCGTGGTCTTCATCTCGCTGGTGTTCTGGGGCTGGATTCTCGGCCCCGTCGGCATGTTCCTTGCCGTACCGCTGTCGATGATGCTCAAGATCGCCCTGGCCAGCCATCCGCGCACCGCGCCGATTGCGCGCCTGGTCAGCTCGGCGCCGACCCGGACGCGCCGCTGAGCCTGAGGCGGCGGCCGCGCAGGAAACCCGCTCCAGCAGGCGGAACTCGAGCCAGGGCGGCGCCCTGACGGCCGCTCAGGGTGCCTGCTTGACCGGGATCAAGAAAACCGCCGGCGACCCGTTATATCTTGCAAAACATAACGGATCACGAACTGCCACCCGACATGAAGCAAGCGGAATTCAAGGGCCGATTCTGGCTCAGCATCGACGGTCACAGCTTCGCCGGCCGCGGCCGCATCAGCTTGCTGGAGCGGATCGCAGAGACCGGCTCGATCTCGGCCGCGGCGCGCGCCATGCGCATGAGCTACCGGGCGGCCTGGGACGCCATCGAGGCCATGAGTGCCCTGGCCGAGCAACCGCTGGTGTTGCGTCAGACCGGCGGCCGCCAGGGGGGCGGTACGCGCCTGACGCCTTATGGCGCCCGGGTCATCGAACAGTTCCGCCAGGCCGAAGCCGCCCACCGTCGGTTTCTCGGTGAACTGAGCGCATCGACCCGGATGGGTTCGGAAGCGCGTCGCTGAATCACCCGATCCAGGACAGGACGCCATTGCGCATGAGCCAGTTCTTGTTCCGCGCCGCCCTGCTGGCCCTGATGTGCCTGACCGGGAGCCCGGCTTTGTCGAACACGTTCACCATCGCCGCCGCCGCCGATCTGCGCTTTGCCCTCGACGAGATCATCGAGGCTTTCCGGGACCATCACCCGCAGTACCAGGTACGCGTGGTGTACGGCTCGTCCGGCAAGATGACCACGCAGATTCTCAACGGGGCGCCCTACGACCTGTTCTTCTCGGCCGACATCTCCTTTCCCGAACGCCTGCACGCGGCCGGCATGACCGCCAGCGACCCGGCGGTGTACGCGCTGGGCCGCATCGTGCTGTGGAGCAACAGCCTGGATGCATCCAGCCTGAGCCTCGCCGACCTGGCCACCGATACCCGCATCCGCCGCATCGCCATTGCCCAGCCGGCCCACGCGCCCTACGGCCAGCGCGCCCGGGAAGCCCTGCAGGCTGCGGGCGTCTGGGACGCCGTGCAACCCAAGCTGGTATTCGGCGAAAACATCGCCCACGCCGCGCAGATGGTCGAATCGGGCGCCGCCAACGTGGGCATCATCGCGCTGTCGCTGGCGCTGTTTCCGCGACTCGCCGAGCACCGCTACCATCTCATCGATGAGCAGCTGCACCAGCCGCTGACCCAGGGCTTCGTGGTGACCCGGCGCGGCGCCAACCGGCCGGGCGTTCAAGCCTTCAGCGAGTTCATGGCCGGCGAACAGGCGCATACGATCATGCGCCGCTTCGGCTTTGCCATGCCGGACGCTGACCGGCCGGGCAGGACGGACTGACGGCACGGCATGCTGGGACTGAGTCCAACCGACTGGCAGGCGATCGAGGTCACCCTGCGCCTGTGTGTCTACACCACGCTGATCCTGCTGGTCATCGCCACGCCGATTGCCTGGTGGCTGGCCGGGAATCGCTCGCCGGCGCGGGTGGTGGTACAGGCCATCGTCGCCCTGCCCCTGGTCCTGCCGCCGACGGTGCTGGGCTTTTACCTGTTGATCGTTCTGGGCCCGCGCGGCTGGATCGGCTCGACCCTTGAAAGCCTGGGCCTGAACCATCTGGCGTTCAGCTTCGAGGGCATCCTGATCGCCTCGGTGATCTATTCCATGCCGTTTGCCGTGCAACCCCTGACCGAGGCGTTCAGCAACCTGGGCCGGCGGCCGACCGAGGTGGCCAGCAGCCTGGGCGCCGGCCTGGTCGACCGCTTCTTCACCGTGATCCTGCCGCTGACCAAGGGCGGCTTCGTGGTCGCGGCCACTCTGACCTTTGCCCATACCGCCGGCGAGTTCGGCGTCATCCTGATGCTGGGCGGCAGCATTCCGGGCGAGACGCAAGTGCTGTCGGTGCTGATCTACGACCACACCGAGGCGATGAACTACGAATCCGCCCACCGCCTGTCGTTTCTGCTGCTGATGTTTTCTTTCATCACCCTGTCGGTGATCTACGGCATCAACCGGCGCTTCGCCATTGCCAAGCTATGAGCCTCGAGACCCGGGTGCACTGGCGGATCGACCCGGCATTCAGCCTGGAAGTCGACCTGGCGCTGCCGTCTGACGGCGTCACCGCTCTGTTCGGGCGCTCGGGCTGCGGCAAGACCAGCCTGCTGCGCGTGATCGCCGGCCTGGAACGCATCGCCGGCGCCGAGGTCAGTTTTCGCGGCGAGCGCTGGCAGCACGGCCGGCAATTCGTGCCCCTGCACCGGCGCCGGGTCGGGCTGGTGTTCCAGGAACACAGCCTGATGCCGCACCTGACGGTCAGCGGCAACCTGCTCTACGGCTACAAGCGAACGCCGGAAAGCTTGCGTCGCCACCACCCGGATGAAGTCGCCGCCATGCTGGGCATCGACGCTCTGCTCCAGCGCCCGGTGGACCGCCTCTCTGGCGGACAGCGCCAGCGCGTGGCCGTGGGCCGGGCGCTGCTTGGCAGTCCGCAGCTGCTGCTGCTGGACGAACCGCTGTCGGCCCTGGACACCCAGACCCGCCGTGAAATCATGCCGTTCTTCAGCGCGCTGGCAGCCCAGGCCGACGTGCCGATCATCCTGGTCACACACACGCCGGATGAAGTCCAGGCCATGGCCGACCGGGTGGTGTTCATGTCGGATGGTCGGGTGGACCGCATCGAGGATCTCAAGCAGGCGCTGGCGCGGCCGGATTCGCCGCTGTTCGTGGACAGCGGAGCCGCCTCGGTGCTGGAAGGGACGATCCTGGGGCAGTCGGCCGACGGCTTCGTTCGCTTTGGCAATGACCGAGTCGAACTGTTGCTGCAGCTGGACAAGACCCCGAAGCAGGGCATTTCGCGGCTGCGCATCCAGGCCAATGACGTGGCCGTTTCGCGCCGGCCGCTGGATCAGATCAGCGTGATCAACCAGCTGCCGATCACGATTGAGGGCCTTGAGCAGTGGCGTCCCGGACGCGTTCTGCTGACCGGCGTTCTGGCCGACGGTCAGCGGCTCTGCGCCGAGATCACCGAGCAGTCCCGCAACACGATGAACCTGGCCGTCGGTGAGTCCGTTTACGCGCTGATCAAGTCGGTCGCGCTGATCAACTAAACGGACCAGCGCAGCGCCGGCGCCGGCCGAATCCCGTCCAACTCCTCCCCCGGCAGGCACTCCAGCAGTTCGGCGACCGTGCCGTGACCGGGAATGTCCAGCTCCGGGGCCAGGTCGGCCAGCGGCACCAGCACAAAGGCGCGCTGGTGCAGGCGCGGGTGCGGCAGGGTCAGTTCGGGTTCTTCGATTTCCTGGCCATCGACCAGCAGCAGGTCCAGGTCCAGCTCACGCGGGCCCCAGCGCTCGCCATCGCGCTTGCGGCCCAGGCCGGACTCGATGGCCAGCAGGGCGCGCAGCAGGTCCAGTGGCGCCAGTTCGGTCTGCAGGCACGCGACCGCGTTGAGAAATTCAGGCTGGTCCAGCTGGCCCCAGGGCGCGGTCCAGTAGGCCGGCGAAACCGCGGCCAGGCGGGTTTGCGGCAGGGCCTGAAGGGCAATCAGGGCTTGTTGCAGGGTCTGCTCGGGCCGACCCAGGTTCGCCCCCAGGCCGATCCAGGCCAGGCTCACTGGGCGCTCGGCGTCTTGCGCTTGCGCGGCCGACGCCGGCGCTTCTTGCCGCCGCCCCCGGCCGGCGCCGAGTGAATCATCTTCATCCGCTCCTCGTGGTCGACCTCCTGGACGTCGGTCCACCACTGGGCCAGCTCGGCCAGTTCCGGCTCCTCGTCCACGCGCAGCAGCAGGAAATCGTAGGCCGCGCGGAAGCGGCGCTCGTTGATCAGCCGCACGGCGCGCTTGCCGCGGCGTTTCTCGAAGCGCGGCTGCATGCACCAGATTTCCTTGGCGATGGTGGAAAAGCGGCGGTGCAGGGCCACCTTGCGGGCCTGGGCGACGATGGCCTCCTCGCCGGCCTCGGCCAACGCTTCGACCGGTGCCGCGCCGGCCGCGACCAGTTCATCCGCGCGCGCCTTGACCCGCTGCCACAGGAAGGCCGCGAACAGAAAACCCGGGGTCACCGGCAGGCCTTCGGCAATGCGCTGGTCGGTGTTCTTCAGTGCGTTCTCGACCAGTTTCGGCGGCTGCGCCGGGTCGGGAAACAGACCGGGAAACAATTCCGGCCACAGCGCCAGGCGAACCAGGGCCTGGTAGGTCGGCCAGGCGTGACCGCTCAAGAAAAGCTTGAGGATTTCGTCAAACAGGCGCGACGGCGGAATGCCCTCCAGCAAGGGCGCCATGGACACGATCGGCCCGGCCGTTTGCGGCTCCATGGCCAGATCCAGCTTGACCATGAAACGCGCCGCGCGCAGCAGGCGGACCGGGTCCTCGCGGTAGCGGGACACGGGTTCTCCGATCAGGCGCAACCGGCGCTGGCGCACGTCGGCATAGCCGTCGACATGGTCACGGATGGTCTCCGTGGCCGGGTCGTACATCAGTGCATTGATGGTGAAATCGCGGCGCCGCGCGTCCTCGGCCTCGGTGCCGAACACGTTGTCGCGGGTCACTCTTCCGCCGTCCTCGACCACGCGATCGGCGTCATCGTCGTCGCCGTCGCCATCACCGCCGCCGCGGAAGGTCGCCACCTCGATGATTTCACGCCCGAAGCGCACGTGCGCCAGGCGGAAGCGCCGCCCGATCAGGCGGGCATTGCGGAACAGTTCGCGGATCTCCTCCGGCGTCGCGTTGGTGGCCACGTCGAAGTCCTTGGGCCGGGTCTCGAGCAGAAGGTCACGGATGCAGCCGCCGACCAGGTAGGCGTCGAAGCCCGCTTCCTGCAGACGCTCGATCACCTTCAGGGCGTTGGTGCTGACCTGGCGGCGCTGGATGCCGTGCTCCGTGCGCGGCACGATCAGTGGATCGGATCCGGTCGTGGGCCGGGAAACGGGGGTGGAATTCAAGAGATTTTGGAGCCCGAGGTGAGGACGATGTCTGGACTGATTTGCTAAACTTTTAACTCTTGGATTCTAGCACCTTCCCGCAACGGCCAAGCCAACGGAGCGTGAACCTCGCCCGATATGCTGAGCCTGGAAAATTCCCTGGCCCTTCAACCTGATCAATTCGCACCATGACATTCGTCGTTACCGAAAACTGCATCAAGTGCAAGTACACCGACTGCGTCGAGGTCTGCCCCGTCGACTGCTTCCACGAGGGACCCAACTTCCTGGTCATCGATCCGGAAGAGTGCATCGACTGTACGCTGTGTGAACCGGAATGCCCGGTCGAGGCGATCTACCCGGAAGACGATCTGCCGGCCGATCAGCTGGACTTCCTCGAACTCAACGCCGAACTGTCGCGCCAGTGGCCGGTCATCACCGAGATGAAGCCGGCCCCGGCTGACGCCAAGGAGTGGGAAGACGTCCCGGACAAGCGCAAGCTGCTCGAACGCTAGCGCCGGCACCGGGGTGGCCAACGCCCCGGGAGGGGCCTCAGCCGAGGCGCTCGCGCAGCACCGACAGCACGTGTTCGGCCTGGTTCATTTCAACCAGGTTGCCGGAGCCGTCGAACAGCAGCACCCGGGTTGAACGGTCGTTGACCGCCTCGACCTCGGCCACGAAATCACCGCTGTGATCGATGCGTTCGGCGCTGCGCCAGAAGGCCAGGCGGGACAATCCGGTGCGGTCAATGACGGTCGGATCGTCGTTGAAACGGAACAGGTACTGCTGGCGATCCTGGCGCACTTCGCGCACCTGCATGCCGGCCCGGTTGAGGCTGAAGCCCAGACGCCGCCAGACGCTGTCGGCCTCATCCTCGACCTCCAGGAACAGGCCGCGCGGACCGAAACGGATGTGCGAACGAGAGCGCTCCGCTTCGGCGCTGGGCAGGACACGCGGCGGACGCGCCTCATGCTGTCCCGCCATTTCCGGCAGGAACACGCCGCTCACCTCGAAGGTCGGGCGAATGCGGGGCTCGTCCAGGCCGTCCGGGACGCGGATCGGCGAGACTTCCTCGCTTTCCAGGTAAACCGGCTGGCGATCCCGGCCGGCGCACGCCGACAGGACCAGTGCGATCAGGGACCATGTAATGACGGTTTTTAGGCGTTGAGACAAGCTTGAAAACTCCTGGAGCATTTGCTGCGATTTAAGGGCCCGTGACCGCGGACATCAAAACGATGCCGTGGTGGGCGCGATCTGGTCGGCGGGCAGAATGGAAGCCAGTGATCCCACCAGCGCATCGGCCTGCTGCCGGAAGCGCGGGTCAAGATTGACCAGGGGCAGACGCAGGCCATCCGCGATGCGGCCCATGCGATACAGCATCCATTTTACCGGCACCGGGTTGGCTTCGACAGTCAGGAAGGTAAACAGCTCCTGCATGCGGGCATTGATTGCACGGGCTTCCTGCGCGCGACCCTCCAGTGCCAGGGCGGCCATGCGGACAAAGACCTCGGGAACCACGTTGGCGGCCACCGACACGACGCCTTTGGCGCCGGCCAGCATGCTTTCGCAACAGCTGAAATCGTCGCCGCTGAGCACGTCCAACCCGCCGGCGACCAGCCTGAGCACGCGTTCCGGGTCACCAACCGCCTCCTTGATGGCCACGATGCGCGGATGCCGGGCCAGGGCCAGGCTGGTCTCCGGCAACAGGTCCACCGCCGTTCGGGCCGGCACGTTATAGAGAATCAGGGGCAATTCGGCCGCGTCGGCCACGGCCAGGTAGTGCGCCAGCAGCCCGCGCTGCGAAGGCCGGTTGTAGGCTGGCGTGACCACCAGGGCGGCATCGGCGCCGAGCCGGGCCGCCAGCGCCGTGCGCGATAGGGTCTGGGCGGTAGAAGGAAAACCGGTACCGGCAATGACCTTGACTACACCGCCGGCCTCTTCAACGGCCAGCGTCAGCAGGCGAACGAATTCCGATTCGCTCAGGCTGGCCGATTCACCGGTGGTTCCGGCCACCACCACGCCGGAGGTACCGGCCGAGCGATGCCATGCCAGCAGCGATCGCCAGCGGTCTTCGTCGATCGCGCCATCTTCGCCCATCGGCGTGACCAGAGCGACCAGCGATCCCTGAAACATCAAACCTCCGTGTAAGCGTCCACGATTCTTGTATCCACCATCGGCGACTGTGTGGACCACGAGACTGCAAAACAGTTTAACCCATCCCTTCACGACTCCCGCCTGTTAAGCTTTAGCCTGGTCTCTAACAAATGCTTTACAAGGCCATGTCCAACGCCTACTCCAAGCTGCAATCCCCCGCGCTGCCCGCCACCGGCACCGAATCCGGCCAGCTCAGCCTGTCCGACCTGCAGGGCCAGGCCGTGGTGGTGTACTTCTATCCGCGCGACAACACCCCCGGGTGCACCAAGCAGGGCGAGGGTTTCCGCGACCACCACGAGGCCTTCGCCGACCACAACTGCCTGATCGTCGGAGTCTCCCGCGATAGCCTGGCCAGCCACGAGAAGTTTGCCGCCAAGTACCAGTTCCCCTTCCCGCTGATCGCCGATCCGGACGAGACGCTGTGCCGGCAGTTCGACGTCATCAAGGAAAAGAACATGTACGGCAAGAAGGTCATGGGCGTGGAGCGCAGCACCTTCCTGTTCGACCGCAACGGCCGACTGGTGCGCGAATGGCGCAAGGTCAAGGTACCGGGGCACGTCGAGGAAGTACTCGAGGCGGTGACCCAGCTATCCTGAAGGCCCCTCCCCGGCCAGATTTCCCGCACCCACTGCACATGAGGAGAATCCCGCGCCATGACTGAACGGCCGCGGCTGTACCTGCTGGACACCAACGTGCTGATGCACGACCCCACATCCCTGTTCCGCTTCGCCGAACACGACATCTTCCTGCCCATGATCGTGCTCGAAGAGCTGGACCGATCGAAAAAAGGCGTCACCGAGGTCGCCCGCAACGTGCGCCAGGCCAGCCGCTTCATCGGTCAGCTGATGGGCGAGGATGCCGATCTCGAACAGGGCCTCGCGCTGAGCGAACCCGAGGGCCTGAACCTGAAGGTCGGCAGCGGGCGGCTGTATTTTCAGACCGACCATCTCGACAACGGCGAACAGCTGGTCGGCGACTCCTCAGTGGCCGACAACAAGATCCTGCTGTCCGCCCTCAGCCTGACCCGGCGGCACCCCGATCGTGATGTCATCCTGGTTTCCAAGGACATCAACCTCCGCATCAAGGCGGCCATCCACGGCCTCAAGGCCGAGGACTACCACAACGACCGCGCGCTCGACGACCTGAGCCTGCTTTACACCGGCGTCAAGCACCTGGATTCCAGCTTCTGGGAGCAGCACGAACCGGAGCACTCCTGGACCGAAGACAGCCGAACCTTCTACCGCATCGCGCGGGCGGGCGACGAGGACTGGTACCCCAACCAGTGCCTGCAGCTGGCCGGCGAAAACGGCCTGGAAGCCCTGGTCCGCCGTGTCGATCCGGCCCAGGTGGTGCTGGAAGTAGCACGCGATTACCGGCGCAGCCAGCACGACGTCTGGGGCATCCAGGCGCGCAACCCGGAGCAGAATTTCGCCCTCAATCTGCTGATGGATCCGCAGGTCGATTTCGTCACCCTGCTGGGCACGGCCGGCACCGGCAAGACCCTGCTGGCGCTGGCGGCCGGCCTGGCGCAGACCCTTGATGACAAGATTTATCGCGAAATCATCATGACCCGCGCCACGGTTTCGGTCGGCGAGGAAATCGGCTACCTGCCGGGCACCGAGGAAGAAAAGATGACGCCCTGGATGGGCGCCCTGACCGACAACCTCGAAGTATTGACCGAGTCCGATGGACACGGCGGCGAATGGGGCCGGGCGGCGACCAACGATCTGCTGGCTTCACGCATCAAGATCCGTGCGCTCAACTTCATGCGCGGCCGGACCTTCCTCAACCGCTACCTGATCATCGACGAAGCGCAGAACCTCACGCCGAAGCAGATGAAGACCCTGGTCACCCGCGCCGGACCCGGCACCAAGATCGTGTGCCTGGGCAACGTGGAGCAGATCGACACGCCCTACCTCACCGAAACGACCTCGGGCCTGACGTTCGCCGTCGACCGCTTCAAGTACTGGCCGCACGCAGGCCACGTGACGCTCAGACGCGGCGAGCGCTCGCGCCTGGCCGATTTTGCTTCAGAAGCCCTTTAGGGCGGGTCGAAGCGGTATTCAAGCTGGCCGGCAATGCGACCCTGGCGATCGAAACTGCGCTCGACCGCCAGGGTCGAGCGCTCACCCAGAACCAGCAGCGTGGTGGAGCGGGTGCCGTAGGTCTCACCGACGATGAACGGCGGCGACAGGAAGCGTTCCATCTCCAGCCCCACGCCGGTTTCGGGCAGTTCCTCGTCCGGCGCCCGGGCCTGATCGTGCATCAGGCCCAGCAGGCGCTCCGGGTCGATCGCCGCGCCGCCGTCCAGCAATCCGCGCAGGGCCACCGCGGCCCGGCGCGATTTGGGCCAGGGCTCGTCCAGACTGCCGTTGGACAGGGCGTGCACGCCGGGGGCCACCGCGCGCGGCGCCGACCTCGAGCCCACGTACCACAGCGCTTCCGGGCTGCCCAGCAGTAGGTTGAAAGGCGCGTAACGTGCGCGGCGTTCTGCGACACGCGCGGCCCAGGCGGCAGGATCCTGGCCGCTGGCCAGGTAGTCGACGGGCAGTTCGCCCCGTGATGAACTGACCGGGTCGGCGTGCGGATCGCGCACGTTGGTCAGCGCCGCCCAGCGCCCGTCGCGCGCAAGCACAAGCCACGTACCGCCGGCCTGCTCGTCGCGCCCGGCCAGCCAGCCATCCTGCCAGGCCATGACGCGCGTCGGGCGCTCATGGAACTCGTCGCGATTGGCCACCAGTACCAGGTGGCGCGCCGCACCGGGCTCGAAGCGGAATGTGAGCAGGCACATGGCCAGGGCTCGCGATCAGTCCGACTGCCCGGCCACCATCATCTCGTCGACCAGCAGCGAGGGCACCTGGATGCTGTGGCGCTCGTCGTGATCGATTCCGGCGGCGCGCAGTTCACCCAGCATCTGACGCAGGTGGCCGGCGATGGTGATTTCCTCGACCGGCCAGGCGATTTCACCGTTTTCGACCCAGAAGCCGGCCGCGCCGCGCGAGTAGTCGCCGGTGACCAGGTTGATGCCCTGCCCCATCAGCTCAGTCACGATCAGGCCTCGACCCATCTCCCGCACCAGCTCCTCGTAGCCGTGGCGTCCGCCGCTGAAACGGAGGTTGCGCACGCCGCCGGCGTTGGCCGTGGTGGTCAGACCCAGGCGCCTTGCCGAGTAGCTGCTCAGGACATAGCGCAGCAATTCACCATCGGCGACCAGGGCCGACTCGCGCGTGGCCACGCCGTCGGCGTCGAAGCTGGAAGAAGCCGGTCCGCCAGGCTGGCGCGGGGATTCGATCAACGAGGCCCATTCGGGCAACACGCGGCTGCCGACCGCGTCCAGCAGGTAACTGGCCCGGCGGTACAGCTGTCCGCCGGATACCGCGGCAATCAGATGACCGATCAGCCCGCGCGAGACTTCAGGGACGAACAGCACCGGCACCTTGCCCGTAGGCACGCGGCGCGCACCGAGCCGGCGCAGGGTGCGTCGCGCCGCCTCCTCGCCGGTAACGGCCGGCAGCGCCAGTTGATCGAAACGACGGCGCGAGTCCCAGTCGTAATCGCGCTGCATGCCGGCCTCGTCGGCGGCAATCAGGATGCAGCTCTGCGAGTAGCGGGTGCCCCGGTTGCAGCCCATGAATCCATGGCTGTTGCCGTACAGGCTGATCGCCGCCTCGGCGGAAACGCTGGCGCCCTCGGAATTGCTGATGCGGGGATCGGCGGCGCGTCCGGCCGCCTCGATATCGCGCGCCCGGGCGATCAACTCGTCCATGTCCAGGTCAAGCGGGTGCCACAAGTCCAGATCGGGCAGATCGCCGGCCATCAGTTCAGCCTCGGCCAGGCCGGCCGCCGGGTCGCGCTGGGTATGGCGGGCGATCGCCAGCGCGCGATCCACTGTCTCGTCGATCACCTCCGGGCGCAAGTCTCCGGTGCTGGCCGAGCCCGAACAGCCGCCGCGGTAGACGGTGATGCGAACGCCGCGATCGCGGGCCTCCTCCAGCACCTCGACCTCGCCCAGCCGCACCCCGGCTTCGCGGTTGAGGCTGGACGATACGCTGACTTCGGCCTGGTCGGCGCCGCGAGATGCAGCCCGATCCAGCGCCCGGCGGGCGATACCGGTCAGGAGCTCGGTTTCCCGGTCCGGGTTGTCGAGCAGATCGCTGACGCCGCCGCGGGCCAGTGCGCCGACTGCGCTCACGAGGTCCCTCCGACGGTCAGGCCGTCGATGCGCAGGGTCGGTTGGCCGACGCCGACCGGCACGCTCTGGCCTTCCTTGCCGCACACGCCGACGCCGGTATCGAGCTTGAGGTCGTTGCCGACCATGCCGACCCGGGTCAGCACATCGGGGCCGTTGCCGATCAGGGTCGCGCCCTTGATCGCCGCACCGAGCTTGCCGTTCTTGATGCGGTAGGCCTCGGAGGCCGCGAACACGAACTTGCCCGAGGTGATGTCGACCTGGCCGCCGTTGAAGTTGACCGCGTAAATGCCGTCGTCGACCGAGGCGATGATCTCGCCCGGGTCGTGCTGTCCGGGCAGCATGTAGGTGTTGGTCATGCGCGGCATGGGCAGATGGGCAAACGACTCGCGCCGGCCGTTGCCGGTCGGCTCCACCCCCATCAGGCGGGCGTTGAGCTTGTCCTGCATGAAACCGACCAGGCGCCCGTTTTCGATCAGCGTGGTACAGCGCGTCGGCGTGCCTTCGTCATCGATGCTCAAGGAACCGCGGCGGCGGTCCAGGGTGCCATCGTCGACCACGGTACAGCCCTCGGTCGCCACCTGCTCGCCGATGCGGCCGCTGAAGGCGGAAATGCCCTTGCGGTTGAAGTCGCCCTCGAGGCCGTGGCCGACCGCCTCGTGCAGCAGCACGCCCGGCCAGCCCGAACCCAGCACCACGGTCATGAAGCCGGCCGGCGCGGCTTCGGCGCTTAAGTTGATGGCGGCCTGGCGCACCGCCTCGCGGGCGTAGTTCTGCCATACCTCGGGCTCGACCAGTTCGTCGAAGCCGTAGCGGCCGCCACCGCCGCTGAAGCCCTGTTCTCGCCGCTCGCCCTCCTCCATCAGCACGCGGATGTCCATCCGCACCAGCGGCCGCTGGTCGCCGGCCAGGGTGCCGTCGGTGGCCGCGATCACGACCTGGTCGTGGCTGGCCGACAGGGACACCGTGACCTGGCTGACGCGCGGGTCCAGCGAGCGCACGTAGGCATCGATGGTGCGCAGCAGTTCCACCCGGCGGGCGGATTCGCCGTCGGAGGTCGGGTCGACGCCCTGGTAGCGATGCGGGTAGTCGTGCAGCTTGACCGTCTGAACCCGGCCTTCGCCGCTGCGCTGGCTGATCGCGCGCGCGCTGTCGGCGGCGTCCAGCAGTGCCGGCAGGGCCAGGCTGTCGGCGTAGGCGAATCCGGTGCCGGTACCGGCGATGGCGCGCACGCCCACGCCCTGGTCAACGTCCCAGCTGCCGTTCTTGACGCTGCCGTCCTCGAGGATCCAGCCCTCGCGTACCCGGCGCTGAAAGTACAGCTCGCCGAAGTCGATACCGCGCGCCAGCAGGCGGTTCAGGGCCTGATCGATCTCGCTGCGGCCGAGTCCGGCGGGGGCCAGCAACTGCTCACGAACCTGTTCGTACATGGGGATTTCCATTTGCGTGCGTGGGAAGGATATCCGGCCTGCGCCGG